>JBCCSR010000080.1:0-11049 GCA_039199865.1 Bacteroidota bacterium | reverse complement strand
CCATTATACTGATACTTATTCTCCACCCCAATCTGAGCTGCCCATTCCCCCTCCATATTCATTCCAAACGGATAATAATGCTGCTCCTGTATCACCTCCTTTTGCTCCCCATAAAACGCAATCTTGCCATCTTGATTCAAATCAGAAAAATACACGCGGCTATTCCCCAAATGATCTCGAATGGTAAATTCCGTTCCTAGCTCCGTACTCAACCTTCCTTCCGGATGATAGATTGCTTCCAATACCCCATCCGTGTACTCAATACCTCCAATATACTCCTTTTGATGAATTACCGCCCCATTTTCAATCACTTTTTTCCCCCATTTCCGCCCCGTCGCATCATAAATCCATTGGATTTGTTTGCTGCCATCTTCAAAGTAAATGTTTTGTGGGAGATTCAGGTGATTGTATTCGGAGCCAATGATGTTCTTTCCCGTATGGGCACCCAGGTTACCAAAATTATCGTAAACCATTCCATTAATATTGGCTCTTACACCACCATACTCTGGAGCGGCATCTACCACCTTTCCTACTTGATTGCCGTTATACTCTTGATAAGCCAAAATATCGATAAAGCCGTATTGAGGTTCGTCAGGACAGTAGCGGATCAATCCTCTACGAGCGAGGGACAGTAAGTTCCCGTTTTTATCATAGCTAATATCCGAAACCGTGTATTTGTTATCTGTTGACCAAGATTGCTCGGGAAGTCGATCTTTGTAGATCGCTCCTTTGAGCCTGTCTAGCTCATCGTAGCTATAGCCGTAGCGTTGCACTTGACGGCCACGGGCCTGCCAGTAAATGTTGGAGATATTGCCATTGAGCTGTGGTGCGCCATCCATCGTTTCGAATTGATCGCTCCGCTGTTCTTGGTAGTAAAGTCGCATGGCAAAAGCATCGGGCGTCGTTTCTCCTTGGGGAGTAAAGCTAAAAGTTTGGTTGACATTGCTGATACCGATCCATTGGACAATTTCGTAATTGCCTTGGAGGATCGCCAGTTCATGCTCGAATAGATAGACCGGAGTTCCATCGCATAGCATCACTCTGAGAAGTTGATTGGGTACGGGGAGCGCATCGATTTCTAGGTATTCAGAAGCAGCTTTGATGGCCTCAATGGAAGCCAATTGAGCAGCAATTTGCTCGGCTGAACAAGGGCTGGGTTGACCTTCACAGTTTTGGGGCGGGCAGGGCTGACGATAAGTCATCTCAGCGTATAATTGAGGAACCGTGAGCGTCGTTCGATTGAAGAAGACAACGCGAAGCTGGGCCACTTGTTCGGAGGAGGGCGCTTGGTCTAGGGTTAACTCCAGATCATAGGGAAGGGAAATATTACCGTCTAGAACCAATTGGTTTTGTCCGCCATTGAAGGAAAGAAAATCATTTCCATCGTGAATACCAATAGTTGTCGCATTGCGCATACCACCAATCCGGCTAATGTTGAAAATAACTTTGTAAGAAAGCACTTCGTGCGTTTCATCGATGGCATGAGCCAAATCCCACTCAAACTCTCCCGTCTGGTTCATCAATGCTCCATTGCCATTGTTGAGGATGGAATAAGGGAAAATAGTGAAACCATCCGTGTGATAATCTGAAAAATTAAAATAGCGATAGGGCGGATGATCCGCTTGGTGATAGATCAGCCCATTGAAGGTGTTGGGATCAATACGTTGGGTGTTTTCACAGGTTGGCGGCGGCGGTGGATTACAATCCTCTGTTTGAGCAAAGCTCAAGTCTTCTGTTTTACGAATGTTTAGGAACTGTTCCAAAGTCACGGAAAGGAGGTTACCGTTGGCGATGATCTCAATCCGATCCTCCAGGCTTTGATAGGTTTGACATTGCTCGATGGTGTAGGCTCCGGCATATTGACTTAACTCGGTTTCAGTGATGATAAAAGAAGTACCTTCCGTCAATCTGATTTTGTAAACCCTCAGAGGGAAAGTCGCAGACTCCGTTCCTGTACTTGGTGCGTTATCTAAAAATATATATTTACAGTTGTCCGTAGAAAAACCCAAATAGTGGGAATACAAGCCAGGCTCTCCCAGATAACCATATTCAAGATCAATCGGGAGTTGGAAAATATACCCTTCGCTATAATTACACCAATTATTAAAGCCAGGTTGATTACCGCCCAACAGCCCAATCGCCTGGGCATTGGATCGTTTGACTTTCATTTCCATCAAACAAAAGCCCTGATCGAGAAAGGTCATTTCTACCCCATCGGTTTGATAGCCGTTTTGCAGCATCCATTGATACAAATCATTTTGTAGATTCCCGTAATGATATTGACCATTATCAGACTGCAACAAATAAGGATAACCCGGTAAATCCGCCACTTGATGATCAATACGGATTTCATAAATGCGGGGATAGGCATTGACTGTGAACTGTAAGGTGAAGTCACAAGCATAAGCCGTTCCAGGAATGGGATCAAAAATACATTCTTCGTAGCAATTCAAATTGATCGGATCATCGGTCAAACGGATTTTTAGCAATTCTTCCAGATAGATTTGTGGGGCATTTTCACAATCCCCTTCCACCTGTGGGACGGGATCACATTCATTGATAGGAGAATCGGCTTGTCCGGGAAAAAGATGATTGATCTTAGTCAGCCAGCCTCTTTTGTTGTACTGATAATCCAAGGATTGCAGGGCTGTTCCATTGGGATTAACCCCCAAATCTTTTTGGATCAATTCATCCCGGTAATTGTAAATGTTGTGCGCAATGTGTCCTCCACCAATGGGACTGCTAAACTTTTGATCCACCAAACGCTTGGCATGATCAAAGAAGTTAATTTCCTTGGTCGTGTATTCCCGATACTGGTGGATATGTGAAGCAATACGATCTGTTCCCCCATCGTAAACATTTCCGTTGAATTCCTGAAAACCAAAAGGGGTATCTGTTTTGGTGGAATGGACTCGGCCGATGGGATCGTATTCGTAAGTCGTATTGAGTGCTTGATTTAAGTCCGTAAGATTCCTCGCCATAGATTGAATGACTTTTCCCGTTTCACGTGTTCCCCCGGTGTTGTCATAAACTTGCTTGATATAGGCTTTGTTGTAAGCATCATTTTGGGGATTGGCAGGATCTTCGGGAAGGACGTAAGTATTTTGTAAGTAATCATTGTAGACATACCACAACTGCTTCCCATTTTCCGTACTGGTTTTGATTTGATCATGATCAAAATAGGTGTAGGAAGCAACGATGTTGTTCGGTAAGGTTTTGCTAAGCAATCGACTTCGATTGTCATAATCGTAGGAATAGCTGAAGACATCTCCAACGGATTCCGACATCGGAGAGAGGACTTCCTTTAAATTCCCTCGATCATCATACCCATTGTAGGTATCAATATTTTGTCCGCCTTCATAACGACGGGTTAAAATCAATTGACCGATTTTATCGGTGAAAGTAGTGGTGGTATGTCCATTTTCATCGGTATTGTCCACGCGGAATAATTCGCTGCCTCCATAAAGCCCGCCACTCATGATGTTATTGATACCACCGCCACTGTTGTACGCCATGGATACTTCTCCAAAGTCATCAAAAACCCTTCGCGTTTCTCGCCCCAGCGGAGAGCGTTCATATTCAATTTGATCAAAGCCCGTGGTCGGCGGAAAAGCAGCGGGAGGTAGGTACTCTCCATTTTCATTGCTCAAGGTATTGGCGGGTTGATAAGCCTTGGTGACTCTTCCCAGATGATCGTAAACAATGGCATTGTGTACCACATCTTTTTGCTGAGGGGAATACTTTTGGGCAACGGTTTGTAGCAGCCGTCCCAATCCATCCATGTATTGAAAACGCTTTACATTGTCTTGGTTAGAAAAGGTTTCAATGGCATTGGGACCATTGTTGCCAGCCAAATGATAATGGTAATTAAAGGTTTGGTACAACTGTCCATTGCGAGCATAAAGTCCCGTCAACCTTTGTAGGTCATCATAGTAATAGGTGGTATAAATTCCATCAATATCGGTCTGTCTTTCCATTAACCGATTGGCCTCATCATAATCGTAGGTGGTCTCCCAATTGCCATAGGTTTTGCTTTTGAGTAATCCTTCGAGTGGTCCTTGGTGGAAACGATAGATTTCTGCATGTGGATGGAAATTTTGTTGAAATCTTTTGGGGAAACCTCGAACGCCCTCTCCATCGGTAAGCGTGTAGTATTCCTCTACCGTTCCTCGAAGTAAATCCGTTCCACCTAGCAAAATCTGCCACTGCTGATGGGGTAAAATCATTCCATCGAAATTGGCATAAACGGTCCTGCTTCCACTCTGGGTAATATCATCCACTTTCTTTCGGACCTCCAAGGGAATGGCCACCATATTTCGGGTCAACATGTCATTTTGCCCTTTCTCATGGGCATAGTCCGTTTCGGTTTGATGCTTTTTTCCATCGCTATTGAACATCGTCACCCTGATGGGATTGGTATGCGCCAAATTGGGTTCATATTCATAGGTAGTGGTCGTCGTCACCCCATCTAAAAAAGAAGAACTTGAACTGAGGCGTTTGAGATAGGAAAAGTGTTTGTACTTTTTCCAGACGACCGTGTTGTTTGACTCCACACTAACGAGGAAGGCCGTTTTTAAAGCGTAGATGGTAGATTGAAGGAGATATTCATAATGATTGATGGTTTCGCTTTTTTTGACGCCTTGATGGTCATAAGCAATCGTTTTTTCCAGATTCCCCCGCATGATGGCTTTACTGCTAGGGGAGGCATAGGGAAATTCATAAGTCCCCTCATCAGGCGTAAAGGAAAAATGGTACTCGGTTCGGCCCGTTTCTGCTTCGCTCCCTCGGACAGTCGTGACCAAAGTATAGCCCACATGACTGCCTTGGGTGAGTCCCAGAGGAATAGTGGTGGAACTAGATCGGGCATAATAAATACTAATTGCACTGTTTTGATCAGGATAGCCACGATAGATATAATTGTAATCTGGTCTGTTGAGCAATCGACCAGAAGAAATATTGGGGCAGTCTCCCTCGCTGTTGAGGGTATATTTAAAATGGGTCACCACCTCCGGATCAACTTTAGACTCATCGGTCATTGATTTGATTCTTAATCCACCAACCATTCTGTTACAAATGGGCTGATCGTAATCATTTTCTGACCATTCTAGGCCAATGGTTGCCAATCCCTCACTGGGACTATTATGCCAAGCCTCTAGTTTTAACTGTCCGACATAGGCATCTAAGGGTAAAAGGGAGTAACTAAATGCCCCTTCATCAATAGCTTGAAAAATGACTTCATTAGTCGCCACTTTTGTGAGTTTGACATAGGCTGTACAGTCAAAATCATTCTCACATTCTTTGACAATACTTCCGTAAACTCTGGGGATTATCAGTGGCGTTTTGAGTTGATAATCATAATCAAAAGTAACGCTGTAATAGCCAGTGTTATTCGGGTCAAGTTGTGTATTGGCTACTTCTAGTCGAGGATTAGGGACATAAGCAGTTTGGAATAATTGAGCCTGATGGGATTCAAACTCAAAAGTAGTATTACCACCAGTTGGATAGTTAATGGCGGTCAACATGCCCGCTTTCATTTTTGTTGGGTTGGGTTCCCGATCAGCACCCAAGAGTAAGGGGGTATTCAAAACATAATTAAAGGGAGAAACCCCATCGGGATAGCCACAACTCTCAAACTCAAAAGTAGAGCTATTGGTGACGACCGAAGGATTGGTTTGTGGAACCAGATGAGGATTATCATCCGCTCCATTGTAATAGCCCCAATGATCCTGGGCGGTGGATAAACGATGAGGAATAGCTTGAGCATCATAATCAAAAGTAAAAGGTGGAAGGCTCGTTCCTGCTCCTCCGATTTGCTGCACGGCATCCAATCTAAGTTTACCGCAGCCGCCTCCAACTTGCGCATAATTGCTCTGGGTAAAGACCCATTTTTGCAGTAAATTTCCATTGGTATATAGACTGGCCTGTTTTAAGGGATAATCTCCTGACAAATCACATCGTGGACGATTCGTATCGATTTCAAATTCTACGTAACCATATTTCCCAATGATCTTTCTGACCCGTGTGGAAACGGAACTGCGGATTTTGGTGGTACAATCTTTTTGAGGTAAATGAGGCCCATGAGGCGTCATTCGATGATAAATCGTCGTGGATACCTGAGACTCATATTCGTCCAAGACATAATTTTCATAAATCAAATTGATCTCATCAATGGCATTGGCATCCACAATTTTTTTGAGATACCAGCCTGTTTGTTGAAACTGAATGAGATGATCCAAATCTCCACATTCCGCATTGCTTTCACTGATCGTTACTTCATAAGCGCGATTGCCTTGCAAATCATTCGTCCCAAAGTGATACTGCGTTCCATCGGGTATAGTGATTTTAAAATAGTAGTCCTCAAAATGCTCTAGATAATAGCCCAAAGCAAAAAGATTGGTCTCGATAATCAAGTCCTGATGATCCATCAAATGGATATTCCCTTGCTGATCAAAGACAAATTTTCCAGAAAAGCCCGCAAAGTTGAAAGTAAATAAATCCGGCTCCAGGTCAAGTTTTCCAGCAGCGGCATTTTGTAAATCCGGATGATGGGGCGAATGATTCGTATTCGGCAAGCCATTCAAACAAAAGGGAATGTAATCGGAAAAACCATCGGAAACCAAAGCCGCCAAAGCCGTAGGCGTCATCGATTGTGGAATACCCCTAACATAGCCTTGGGGATGTTCGTCAGGTAGTCCCTTTACCGTTCGGGTGACTACGCCTCCGGCATTCAAGGCCCAGCCAAAACCGACATAGCTACTTTGTTCCTCGACCTTGAGCCCACTGGCATGATAACTAATAGAGACAGGGACGCTGAGTTGAGTACTACTCAGGCTAAAGAAGGGAACCGAAATATTGGGTGTCCCGGTATAATAACTCACCGGAATATCACCATATTTTCCTAGAGCAGCCGTGTTGGGTTGAGGCGGAACAACATTGGATACGGGATTAAAAGAAGTATTGCTGATGGTAGGTTGTGCCAAGGCATTTACCGGTATCAATTGTCCCAGATGCAATAAACTCAGAATAAAAATGAATTGATAAAAACCACTTTTCTTTTGCAGGAAAGATAAGGATTGCAGCATAATTGAAATGTTTTATATAGACTTCATATAGATACTAATCCACGCCCCTTTTGATCGACAGGATCACAAAGGCCGGTTGAATAATAATTTCGATTTATTTTCCTCAAATTTTTCGAACGGGCAGTTTAGGACAAACCGCATTACTGATCAAAACACAAATTTTGATCCAACAATGGTTACTTACTGAGCATGTGGTGAGGTCGTTTTAATTTTCTTGACATCATTCTTAACGGTCAATGTCAAATAAATGTTTCAACAAAGTTTAAAGATTAACAGACTTGATTAAATACTAAGCTAACTAATTTTATCTTTCGATCAGTCTTTTCCATAGCTCGTCGCTTAAAATAAAAACAATTTATTTGCAAAATAAAATTCAAACATGTCGACAAAATACCCTTCTAGATTTTTCCAAAATAAAGACAGGATAAAAAAGAAAAAACTAGAATAAAACGCCAGCAAATCTTTTTGTAAATCACTAAGGATCAATTTATTACACTAAAACACAAAAGCACTACTCTGTTTTTGTCAGAATAAGTCTCCAGAATTGTCTTTGCCCCAGGTTCTTTTGAAGCCTAATTTCGAGAAGCCATTGCGAAAAATTAGTCCGATTATTTTAACGCCTCAAACTAGAACCATGAAACAGAACAATGCTACGGATTTAAACTTATCCATTCCTCCTAACTTACTCAAACCCCTATTTAAAAAGAAAACCCATTTACACGTACAAGCGATCATCTTGGACTGGCTCACCATATTTGCTACCATTTGGCTATGTATCCACTATTTTCATCCTTTGTGGTATTTATTGGCGGTCATCACTATTGGCGCACGAATGCATGCCCTAGCCATTTTAATGCACGATGCCACTCATTTTCAGTTTTTAAAAAATCGACAATGGAATGATCGCCTGACCAATTGGTTAACCATGTTTCCGCTCTTCACCTCCATTGAAAAATACCGCCAAAATCATTTGCGCCATCACCGCCATCTCAATACGGAAGACGATCCAGATTGGGTGGCCAAGTTGGGCAAAAGAGCGTTTACTTTTCCCAAAACAAAGGGGGAATTTCTGACGACTACCTTTTCTTACCTACTCTTATATCAAGGCGTCAATGATGCCATCTGGTTTCTCAAAAGATTTGGCACACCACAAAAAGACGGAAGCAAGCAAAAAACCAATACCAAAGAGCAACTACTATTTTATGTACTCCTAGCCATTGGCTTGACCCTGAGTGGTGCTTGGAAATACTTTCTTCTTTTTTGGGTCGTTCCTTACCTCTCTACCTTCTTTATGTTTCAGTACATCCGTAGTGTAGCCGAACATTTTGGCGATTTGGCTTACGATCACTTGCTAACTTCCACTCGTTCAGTAAAAGCCACGTGGATGGAAGCCTTTTTTATTGCCCCGCATAATGTGGGCTATCACTTGGAGCATCATCTATACCCTGGCGTTCCTTTCTACCATCTTCCCCAATTGCACCAACTCTTGATGAGTGACAACAACTACCAGGACAAAGCACACATCACTCACGGTTACGTCAGCGGCTTACTCAATGATTTGGGAAGTATCGAGCTCATGAAGGTAAGCCACTAAATCATCTGACTGAGACAAGAACAAGTCAACACAGAAAGAAACATTCTTTGAGAAAGAATGATTTGTTCTAGTTTCCTACCCTGCAAGTCGAAGTTTTCGGCTTGCATCTTATTTTTTGCCCAACCATGACCTCCCCGTTCAATCTCGTACAATTTCGGGTAACAATCGATCGGGCTTTTCGAGTAGTTTGTAAAAACTCTCAATGTAGGCCTTGGCTGATTCGATAGACTTCTCACTCATGTAGGTTGCCTCATCACAAATTTGGTAGAGTTTCGCTTCAATGGATTGGTAATAGTCAACCATTTGGTAAAACTCTTTTTCTGTAATGGAATACTTCATAAAATAACGTTGGTTCACCTCCTCAATGGGCAATGATTCGTGGGGGACCGCGTAGAGTTGTCCCACAAAACCCGAGTAATCAAAATCATAGGGCAATGCCGTCACTCGATCTAGCTCCGGTAGTTTCACCAATTCCAAGTTATGCCGATTGCGTAGCGACCAATCGGTGTTGGCAATCATGTATTGAAAGAACAACATCTTTAGAAAAGGAAGTCTTTCTAAACGAGAGGGGTTGATTTTTCCACGATCAATGATTCTCGCTTTCTTACGGTGAGCATAGGCTTTTTCATCTTCTACTAAAAAAGCCATCATATCGTATTTCGTTTCCTTCTCATTGGCCAAAACCAAATCGACCAACTTTGCTCGAATGGCATTGGTATCGATCGCCTGATACAATTCGTATAATAGGAATTCTTTATATAAATGTTGGTGATGATTGGCCTTGTCCTTACAGGGAAAGACAAACTTGAGTTTATCCAAGGTCAAAAAACCCAGAGAGTCTAAAGTCGACTTACCAAAATCTACCTTTACGGGAGGGAGGAAACAAACCTTCTTTCGAGTATTTCCCCGCGCTCGAATTCTACCCTCGATTTGCCAAACGCGAGCGCTTTGGGGTTCCTCCAATTGAAAAGAGGTCGATTGATAGATTTCTTTTCTCTTTTGCTTGATCAAACGTTTGACCTCCGTCGTCATCTTAATTTTAGGTCGCCCCGGAAGCTGATAAATATAATCGAAGAAAGCCGTTCTTTTGGGAGCCGGTGGAATTTTGGTTCGACTACCGTCCATATGGCCGATTGAATATTCATCGTTTTCGATGATCAAAACCTGTCCGGTCTTTCCCACTTTGATGTTGCAATCAATCCCAATCACCTTATGGTTAAACAGGGCCTGAATAGAGCTCAAACTGGTATGCCCAACAATCAGGGTTTCCATCTCCAAGCGATTCAAAATTCGATCAATCGTGTCTTGGTCCACTTCCCTAATATTAAAATATCCTCGATACCAAACTGGACCAACTTCGCCGTACAAAATATTCATCGCTTTCTCCGAAACGATCATCGAATCGTGATGGGGAAGCACTTGGTAGCTAAAAATGTCATTGATTTTTTCTATTGGGTATTCCAAATCCAAGGCCGTGGAAGACATTCCTCCGTGAACAAATAATCGTCGATCAATCGTGGTAATCACCCGATGACTGGCCAACCAATCTCCCAGGACACTTCCCTTTCGGAAAAACTGTGAATAAGGAGTGACGAACAAACCGGAGGTGACATAATATTTTCTGGCCAAATAGCGAATATCCCCCTTGAGCACCAATATTTCGTGATTGCCCAAAAGCACTTGTACTTTTCCACCAGCAGCTTCCGCTTCTTTTTGTAGAAAAAATAAAAACCAAAGTATCTCCAACACTTGTTCTCCGCGATCCAAATTATCTCCTACCACCACCAAATGTCCCTTACCCATGTTCCAATGATCTTCTTCATCAACGACCTTTTGTGCCCTTAACAGTTGTCGTAAAATCCCGAATTGTCCGTGTACATCGCTCAGTGCTACCACTTTTTCAATACCTTCGTAGCCAATCGCTCGATCTACTTTAAAATCGAGGTTCTGCAAATCGACTACGGGCAACGAATCCCTTCTAAATATCCCTGCATCAGCTTTGGCAATCAGTGTGTCGTAAGCCATGCCTCTTTCTACCCATTGAACGCGCAAGCTATCATTTTGGTGAAAAACATAAGGACCATCAAAGTATTGACTTTTACTTTGTGCCAAAAGCAGACTAGGCCAGATTAACAGGCAACTTAGCCCAAGGAGTAAACAATTTTTCATGATATTCATTCTATTCGAGGTCATCATTTGGCATGCTTTAAGTTCGCTAAGTTAGGAAAGTTTTCAGTAACCGGCTTTTCATAGGTCTGAGCCTTAAGTCACTTTTTCTCCAAGTCTTCTGCTCAATGAGCAAAAACAGGTATTTATACCCTAACAAATTATAATTTTTTTACATATATTAGCCTGTCGTTTGTTTATCCTTTT
>JBCCSR010000079.1:0-11111 GCA_039199865.1 Bacteroidota bacterium | reverse complement strand
TTCTTTTTAAAAAGTTTGCATAGTTTATGCCTAAATAGTCTTATTTTTGGCCCATTATAAAATCCAAAATTGATTTATTATGGCTAAAGAATCATTAAGTTTCTATGATGTAAAGACCAAAGCTAAGTTCGAAACATCAGAGTTTGAGGTAAGAGAAAAGAATGGCAGGTTTTACGCTGTTGCAAAATCTCAAGCTGGACCACACGAATGTTGGAGAGTATTATCTAAAAAGGACGCGGAAAGACTTTCGTAAGCTAGCTTTAAAATAAAGGAGAGCTACTCGGGAGCGGAACTTATATTGCTTTTCCCTTTCTAAAGTAGGGTTCATTTATTTTCAAGTCTACAAATTACCTTTTCATTGTTTTGAAATAGAGTGTGCTATTTGGCTATTTGACTTTCAGCCAATCGACTTCCGGTTCGCGTTCAGAGCCCATAAAAGTTAACATCAAAAAAGCCATTCATTTCGACAATGCCAATAGGATTTAAGTCAGTATCCTGGCTCTATAATCGACAAAAGGCTGTTTTCTCAATGGGGAAACAGCCTTCAGCTTTTCTTTCGATTTACTCCGGATGGGGACGATGATCAAAAAGGAGTCCTCGGCTCAGTCCATTCAGCTCTGGATGTCATTGTAAAAAACCTTCTCCGTAATTTCTCCCCATTTCACTGCTTTGTTGCGAAAATCGAGATAGGAGGTATAGACTTTCTTGCTGAAAGGATCACTGTTGGCCACCTCTTCTAAAATTTCGCCGGTATAGGCTTTTAGTTGAGCCAACACTTCCGCTGGAAAACGACGAATGTCCACGTTTTCCTCTTCGATCATTTTTTTAAGATAGACACTATTTCGCGCTTCGGTTTCTGAAAGTCCCCAAATATTGAGCCGCGCCGCTGCAGCTTGTAGGATGGCCTGTAAATCTTTGGGCAATCCTTCGTACTTGTCTTTGTTGATAAAAAACTCTAAAGCCGTTCCAGGTTCATGCCAGCCCGGCGTATAATAATACTCAGCGATCTGGTAAAAGCCCATACTGTAATCATGATAGGGACCAATCCATTCGGTCGCATCGATGATCCCCCTTTCTAGCCCCGTATACAACTCTCCTCCAGCCATTAAAACGGGCGCTCCTCCGGCTTTCTCCAATGCTTTTCCCCCCAGGCCAGGGATGCGCATTTTTAAGCCCTTTAAATCAGCCAGGCTATTGATTTCCCGATTGTACCAGCCTCCCATCTGAACTCCCGTATTTCCGGCCACCATTGGCACCAAATTAAATTGAGCATACAATTCCTTCCACAAGTCTAGGCCACCACCACTCAACAACCAGGCATTCATCTGTTGGGCATTCATGCCAAAAGGTACGGAAGCAAAAAACTGAGCAGCAGGAGTCTTGCCCGCCCAATAATACCCCGCTCCGTGCCCCATTTCTGCCGCTCCATTTCTTACCGCATCGAAAGACTCCAATGGAGGGACGAGTTCCCCACCACCAAATACTTCGATCTCTAAACGTCCTCCCGACATCTCCCTCACCCAATTGGCAAAAAGAACACAACCTTCCCCTAAAATGGGAAAGTTGGGTGGCCAGGTCGTGACCATCTTCCACTTGTACTTTTTGTTGGTAATCAGATTGGGACCCGATTGCGTCTGAGCGAAATTTTCGGAAGCACAAGTCCGAATTACAAAGGGTAAAGAAATGGTTCCTAATGCCAGTCCTTTAAAGAAGTTTTTCCTTTTTATCAGGGCCATAAACAGCTAGTTTAGTTCATTTCCTTTAAATTAATAACATCGGCTCAAATACAAAAGAAAGAGGAGCTTAAGCCGAGCAATTATTGTCCTTTCTCCCCAAAACAAAAAATCCCACTCTGAAAACAGAATGGGATTTTTAAGTATATTAATACTCAACTTAAGATACTGTGTTTTTGGCGGCTTTCATTGGAATGCTGATGCACTGCCGCTCCATGTAGTCTAGAATGCGAGCCACTACGCTCTGTGCCTGCTCATCTAAACTTTCCAAATCTTTCTTGAAAACTTCATTTACCGCATGGGCTTTCACGGCCTTGATCTCTGCGGGCACCCCTCTCATGGCCTTTTCAATTTGTCTTTGTTGGTAAGTCAGTTCAAAGCTCTCAATTTGACGAGCCAACAGCGCTTTTCCCTTCACTACCTCTTGCTCACGGAAATTTAGGTTTTCCTTGGCCAGAGATCTTAGCCCTTCAATTTCTATATACTGCGTATCAAAGCGATCGACCACATCCCCGGCAATATTGTTGGGAATAGCGAGATCGACCAATAATTTTTGGTCTTGCTCCCCTTGCAAAAGTTTTTCGTAAAGTGAGGCTTTTATAATGGGCTCATTTGATCCAGTACAGACGATCATGCAATCAAAACCTTCCTGGTACAGCTCCAGAGCGTTCAAAGGCAATGCCTTTGATCCTAACATTTCTGCCAATTGCTCGGCTTTATCCAAACTTCGGTTAAAAACCACGACATTAGTATATCCATGTTTAAGCAAAAACTTGGTCACCAACATATTGGTTTGACCTGCTCCAACCAACAGGATACGCGCCACTTTGGGCAAATTAGCTTTCAACAGTTTTTGAATGGCTAGAGATACAACAGAAACCTGCTTTTCACCAATTCGCGTTTGAGCATAAACCTCTTTGGCCGATTCGATTGCCACCTTGATGGCCAAACGAATGCTATCTCCAGTCAGCCCCCAATTCAAACAGCGATCATAAGCATCTCGCAACTGACGTAATATTTCTCTTTCCCCAACCACCAAGGAATCGATCGAAGCGGCCACTTCCAGTAAATGCTGTATGGCTTCTTCCCCGTGATAAACCGATACTTTTTCCGCAAAATCACTAGCTGGAATAGCAGAGAAAGCAGGATTGATCTTACAAAAGAAAGCAGCGATAAAATCAGTATCGACGGTTTGTTCACAATCGAAGAGGTACATGATGCGATTGCAAGTGGCGAGATACAACAATTCACTCAGAGCAAATTTAGCTTTTAACGCTTCTAAATCTGCCTTGAGGTCAGCCTCCTCGGATTGCATTGCAAAATGCCCAAGCGCATTGAGCTTGGTATTTCGATGAGTAACTGTTATGATGTGATATTTTTTCAAAATGCAGATAAAGTTATTCTGAAGCTGTCCATACAAAAGTAAGAGACAGATCGTTTGTTAATGTCATAGTACTGTAAACATCAAATTAGCCCTTAATCTTCACAATTTTTTTGACATTTCCCAGATTTATCGATGTAAAAAGTTTTGCCCTTCAACTGCACTTCCGATAAGCCATGCTCAAAGGGACTTACGGATTCATATTTTGCCCCAATGACTTCCTTTCCTTTTTCATCGACAAAGCCCCAGAAATCATTGAGCTGAAATCGGGCCATTCCTTCCTGAAAAGCACGGATTTCCTGATATTTGGGAGCAACAAAAAAGCGACCATCTTCCAACACATATCCTTGTAGCCCCCCTTTGGTAATACTGGCCATATCCTTGGGAAAACGCCCAAATCTTGAGCGCAATGGACCAATTTGATCGTAGCCAAAAGGCAGTAAAATTTTACCATTTTCATCGATAATTCCCCAACCTGAGGCAGTCTTAGCCCGAAAATGGCTTCGGCCAAAAACAGCAAGACTATCGTAGGCGCCTTCCAGCATTTGCTGCTTGGATAAGATCCAAAGTTTCCACTGGTTCCCTTGCTTGAACTGAACAGCACGACCATCGAGATGATTGGCGGCTTCGTAGACAATGGGCGTTTTTACCTGGCTGGAAATATTGTACAAACCATATTGGCCATCCAACTTGACGATGTAATTTCCTTCGTGGTCAAAAGTGCTGTGAATAGCATCGTACTGACAGGGAATCAAGGCTTGACCTCGTAGGTTAAACAAGCCCTGTTTTCCATTTTTCCACGCATGGATCATCTGATCAAAAACGGATAGTTGCTCATACTCTGGAGCTATCAATTCATTGCCTTTACGTCCAAACAAACCATACTGACCGTTTTGAACAACGACGTAGTTCTTTTCTGGATATTCCCACCAAATCGTATCATAAACTACGGGCAAAAGGTTTTCTCCCTGACCATTAAACAGTCCCCATTTTCGTGAAGCATCGCCCGCTTTCCCTTTGGCAACAATAAAATTTTCGTCAAAAGAACGCCGCACAATGGTGTCATAGGCCAGTGGTAGTACCCGTTCATGTTTTAGATTGATCACACCAAACAATTGATCTTTTCCAATAATGGCCATCCGCTCGTAGAAAGGCTCCGCATAATCGTATTGACAGGGAACAATTTCTTGGGCCAGATAATTGAGATAGCCATATTTCCCCTCCCGCTGAAAAGGAATGGGGTTTTCTTTTTCTAGTCTTGGCTCGTCGAGAATGGGGTCTAGTATTGATTTTCCATCCTGGTCCTTGATGCCCCACTTTCCTTGTTGTTTAAAAAAGATCATCTTTAAATCTGATCGAACGCTCAAGCCTGCAAATTCAAAGGGCAGTTGCACTTTGCCTGCCAAGTCTAATAATCCATACTTTCCATTCGAAACGGCCTTTATGTATTTAGATTGCTGCTCTAGGCGATCGTATTGTACGGGAATCAGCAATTGACCCGTCTTATCGAGAAATCCGTATTGTGGTGCTGATTTTCCCGCTACTTTAGCGGAGACAACCATTCCATCTGGGGTCGAATATCCACTTTCATAGTTGAGTCCTAGGAAAGCATTTTGCTTCAAATCGTAGAGTCCACATTGCTTCTCTTTTGAGCAGATGATCAAATTTTCGTGGGCAAACTTGAAGCTACTAAATTCGGGAGGCAATACTTCATTTCCTTTGGCATCAATCAAGCCATAAGTAGCCTTTAACTTTTTCTCCCCCGTGTTTTGTAGCTTTTTGACTTTGTAAAACTGGGTTGGCGTCTGACCGTAATAATCGTTCGTCTTATCTTTAAACACACTAATTTCATCGTAAACCTTCTCCGATTCAACCTGACTATCCAGAACCACCAAGCGCCATTGATCCTTGCGAACCGCAAAGGAGTTGTACTCTAAATGTTTGATTTCTGTCTCCTCTTCAATGACAAACTTTCCCTCCTTTACGTCAAAGACAGCGGCAGTATTTTCCTTTTCAAAAAGGAGCAAACCGTTTAATTCCCCCGTGGGAAAGATTAGTTTTTTAATCGAGGCATATTCCATTGGAACGATTACTTGCCCAGCTCCATCGAAGAAACCGATTAAACCCGCCTGGTTTTTAATCTCAAAAAAAGATTGCTTTTCGATACGGAAATTCCGAATGGATTGATACTCGATGTCGAATATTGTCCGTTCCCCATTTTCTTTCAACCCTTGTTTTTGATCGAGGGTCAATACGTAAAGCAATTGCTCGGATTGAGCTCTGACAATATTGTCATATTGAATGGGTTCTATCCAGCCTCGGTCAATACTGAATAGACCATGTTTGCCTTCCTTTTTCGCTATGATGACCTGTTCTTGCTCCTCCCGTAAAAACCAAAAGAGCCGATCATACTCAGCCTCTAACAATATTTGCCCATTTTTGCCAAGTAAGCCCCATTTTCTGCCACTCCGAAAAATGACAAATTTTTCGGTACTACCAACCTGAACTTGGTCAATTTTCAATTCGCTAATTTTTATGCCTTTTTCATCAATCATTTTCCACGATCGACCCTCTTTTCCCAAATAAATATTATTGCCTAGATGACGCAAATCCCCAAATTGAAAAGGCATTACCACTTCGTTCGCACTGTTGATCACTCCCCACTTTTTGTACGCAATCGCTGCTAAAAAAGTCCCTTCCTTACTGTATTGAATATTTCGGTATTCGTGCGGAATGATTGTCTTACCGGTCCCATCAATTGCGCCCCACTTTCCGTCTTTCTTTGCCAAGCAAAGGTCTAATTTATAACAATGCAAATCTTCATATTGAACTGGGATGGTAGTCTCCAAATCCGTATTTAAAATCCCAAATTTGTTTTCCTTCTCGACAACGTAATATTGTTGAACTGTTTTTTTAAATGTTCGATATTGGAAAGGAATGACTATTTCTCCCCCTTTGTCTACTAGCCCCCAAAGTTTGTCTTTTCGCGCCAAATACAGTTGTTGCTGAGACAAGAAATACAACTGCTCATAAATGAATTCCGTTTTCAAATAATCATCGGGATGTTCGATGCCATACTGGTCATTGGAGGAGACGATTCCATGGGCTTCTGTACGTTCCCCGGGAGCCTGTAAAAACATGAATTTGCTGGCCTTCAACTGAGCTTTTAGAACAAAAGGCAAGGACAGAAAGAAGAAAAGAAAAGGGAAGATTTTCATTATATGGTCTTTCGTTAATTCCAAAAAACTGAAGCCTCAACTTTGGGCTTTAGGCGTTATCCAAATGATAATATCCGCATCCGAGTGGCCTATTGGTTGTAAAGCGCCCTACTTAATCGTTTTTTCACGCGAAGCATTGACAAACAAGGTATTTCCAATCTCTCCGTAACCTTCAAAGATGGCGGCTCCCTCGTGCTTGATGCTCTCTCCTCTAAAGCCCAAGATCGTTAAATCAGCATCCCTTGACTTTTCGATAATCACTGATCGAGTATCGGTATTTTGCTTACGCGGAATGACTTCAATATTGTTGTAGGAAATGGGCAAATGTCCATCTCCGATAAGTTCGAGCAGGCGTTTGCGTTCGACGTCACAAGTCGCTTCGGGATAGATCGCGAATATTTTGATGATGCTGTCTCGCCACTCATTGTGTCCGATGATGATGTAACTCAGTAAAATCATCAAGTTGGCGTTTTCGTAGTCGCTGGCAGTAATCCAAATGTGAATCTCGCGTTTGAAGCCAAAGCCACGCTCTGTACTTCCCAGTAAAATGACATCGAAATCTACGGAATTGATCAACTTGAAGTTGTCGACAATATTTTCCAGATTGTGTGGTTTGTGCTTGGAGTATTCGAATAACAACAAATTATTTTCGGTTCCAGAAATACCCGGCAATTGGATGACTTGGGCAATAGCAGAGGTATACGATGGGCTGATCAACGTATCAATATACACCTTACTATTGCTGGCTTCTGCCATCTTGATCAAACGGTTTTTAGCGATCTTCGCCTGTCGGTTGGTCGCCTTAGAGAGGTAACCCGTAATCTTGTGGATGTAAGTCCCAAAACCGTATTTTTGTGAAATCCAGCGCAGCAGATCAAAAGCAGCAAATCGATCAAAGGAGTTTTCCGAAATACAGACTACAGAAGGCCGCCAACTTGCCGTCTTTTCTTTCTCCGCCTTTTGTAAAAATACCTGCAATTGCCGACTCAACTGAAAAATGGCCCCTTGGAAAATAACCGCCAAGTTTCCCTTATCCGGATTGTAAAAATTGACCACTAAATAAAAGACTACAATACCGAGCAGAGACAACAATGCATATCCAGGGTTCATAAAAAACATTAAGCCAAAACAAGCCAAGGCACCAAAAAGAGAAATGTACCACCGCGATTTGAAGGTAGGGCGATAAGAGGGGTCCGCAGCAAAATGTTGTAAAAACGAAATGGTGCACAAAGATCCATAGGTCACCATAAAAAACATCGATATAATTTCCGCAACGAAGTCCAATTCCCCCATGACGATAAAGAAAAAAGTAATGCCAATGGTCACTAGAGTAGCATTGAACGGCTCTTCCTTTGCCCCCTTTCCTCTCGATAGCCAGTAATTGATTTTTGTGTTGGGAAAAATCTGATCTTTAGCAATGGCCTGCAAAGTTCGCGGTGCCACCATCAAGGAGCCTAAAGCAGAAGAAACAGTAGCCGCCGCTAAACCAAAGGGAATCAACCACCAACCTTGCCAAGCAATATCTGCCATGACCAAACGGCTGGTATCTGCCAAGTCCATTGGACTAGCAGATAGAGCTAGCTTGTAGGCAATCGCAAAATAAATCAACATGCCTGCAATCGTTCCCGAAAGAGTCCCCAAAGGAATCGAACGACTGGGATTCTCTAAGTCTCCAGATAAGCCAACACCCGCCGTCATTCCCGTAAAGGCTGGAAAAATGATGGCAAATACCGCAAAGAAACCAATGGTCACGGGAATCAAAGGACCGTCCTGTTCTGGATCAGAAGCATCTGCTTCCAAATCGTAATAAGGCCGTTCCAAACTATCGACGGTAGTCGGAGGAGGGCTCGATTCAATTCGGGCAAATGGATCGAGTTCGTTGGTCTGGGCATAGTTTGTTTGTCCAACAAAAAAGGCCACTAAGGAAACAAATAAAATGAATACCACTACATATAAAGCCTTGACCCCCAAATCAGCCCCTTTTGTCAACACAATTGCCGTTAGGAGAAATAAAGCGGGAATACTTACGGTCTGCTTTTTCCCCAAGAGCCACAAAACTGCCGGATGTAAGGTCGATCCATAAGTTTGGGTCAAGTAATCAAACAAGCTGCTAAAGGCTTCCCCAAAAGCAATAATATAAAAAGCGACGCTAATGGCTTGCGAAAAGTACAAGGCAATCCCGATAGAGGAACCAATCACCAAACCGAAAGAACGAGAAATAATGTAATATTCTCCCCCTCCCTCTACTTTTTGATTGGTCGCAATTTCCGCAATCGCCATGGCGGTGGGAATCGTAACGGCATGCCCGATGAGTACAATTAATAAAGTACCCACCAAGCCAACTTGCCCAACGGCAAAGCCGAAACGGAGAAACATCACTGCCCCTAAGATCGTAGAAATAGCAGTAAAAAATACTGGAGCGGTCCCAAATTTTTGAATGGTTTTACTCATGTCTTGCTTTAAGTAGGACTTATTTTAGCCACCATCAAATGTACTTTCCTTTGAAATGGCCAACAAATTTAGGACTAAAAGCGAATTATTTTAAGCAAATCTGGGTTTTGAATGACAACTTCGACATTATTAGTGAATAAACTTTACTTTTGTGGTTCCATTTTTGATATTAAAAATTAAATTAATAACCTCGAGTTTTATTGCTAAAAACTCGAATTGATCAATCGATTTCAAATAGCCTGATTATGTATCGTACACATCATTGCGGAGCACTCCGCATCGAACACGTTGGACAAGAAGTTACCCTTAGTGGCTGGTTGCAAACCAGTCGGGATTTTGGTGGAATGACTTTTATCGATCTACGCGATCGATATGGCATTACTCAATTGGTTTTCAACATGGAAGATGATGCTGATCTTTGCGAACGAGCCCGAAAATTAGGGCGAGAGTTTGTGCTAAAAATTAGTGGTAAAGTTCGAGAACGAAGCAATAAAAATCCCAATCGAGCTACTGGCGATATTGAAATTGAAGTGGCCCAGCTCGAGATCCTCAATGCCTCCAAAGTTCCTCCCTTTACCATTGAAGAAGAAACCGATGGTGGAGACGACCTACGCATGAAATACCGTTATCTCGACTTGCGACGGCCCTCCGTTCAAAACAATATTATTTTTAGAAGTCAGCTGGCCATTGAAACCCGAAAATACTTGGCCCAGGAAGGCTTTATCGAAGTAGAAACCCCCGTTTTGATCAAAAGTACTCCGGAAGGCGCCAGAGATTTTGTGGTGCCCAGTAGAATGAACCCCGGACAGTTTTATGCCTTGCCCCAATCACCACAAACGTTTAAACAAATATTAATGGTTGCAGGCATGGATAAATATTTCCAAATTGTCAAATGTTTCCGCGACGAAGATTTACGGGCAGACCGTCAGCCAGAGTTTACCCAAATTGACTGCGAAATGTCTTTCGTGACCCAGGAAGATATTCTGAACACCTTTGAAGGCCTGACCAAACATTTATTTAAAAATACCATTGGGGTTGAATTGCCCGATTTTCCCCGAATGACTTATGACGAAGCCATCCGTCGTTTTGGCTCAGACAAGCCCGATTTGCGTTTTGGAATGGAGTTTACCGAACTCAATGACCTTGCCAAGGGAAAAGGCTTTCCCGTTTTTGACAACGCCGAGTTGATAGTGGGTATTTGTGCCGAAGGACAAGCAGAGGCTTATTCCAATAAAGACATCAAGAAGCTGACCGAATGGATGCAAAGACCTCAGATTGGCGCCAAGGGCTTGGTCTACGTTAAAGTGAATGGCGATGGAAGTTTCAAATCTTCGGTGGGTAAGTTTTATTCGGATGAAGATTTGGCACAGTGGGCTGAAAAGTTTGGAGCAAAAGCCGGAGATCTACTGCTCATCTTGTCGGGGGAAGGAGAAAAAACGCGGAAACGATTGAATGAACTGCGTTTGGAAATGGGTCGCCGAATGGGCTTGATGAAAGTAGGAAGTTTCAAACCATTATGGGTCATTGACTTTCCACTGCTCGAATGGGATGAAGAAAGCGAGCGTTTTCACGCCATGCACCATCCCTTTACCTCCCCCAAAAAATCAGACATCGATCGCATGCTCACCGGTGACCACGACACCATGAAAGCACTGCGTGCAGATGCCTACGACTTGGTCATTAATGGATCGGAGATTGGTGGAGGATCAATTCGAATACACGATCGTGCACTGCAATCGCGTAATTTCGATCTTTTGGGCTTTAGCAAAGAGGAAGCGGAGGCACAGTTTGGCTTTTTACTGGGTGCATTTGAATACGGAGCCCCCCCACATGGAGGCATTGCCTTTGGCTTCGATCGCCTCTGCGCAGTGATTCAAGGACAAACCTCGATTCGCGATTTCATTGCCTTCCCCAAAAATAATCAGGGAAGAGATATGATGATCGATGCTCCATCTCCCGTTGCCGACGAACAACTGGAAGAATTACAAATTGGGATAAAAACTCAAGAAAAAGTCTAGTCAACGACAACTAAAAATATTTCGATAAAATCGGATTTGAATGGCAGGTTAGTGTTATCACAAACCTGCCATTTGTTTGTCATTTGTTATCTACACCCTTTAGGGTATTCTTGCCTTTTTGTCAGAAAAAAATTTCCTTCTTGACAGAAGATTAAATATATTGGACACCGTGTAAAATTAATTTTTTTCAGTAGTTAGTCCATTGTTAAACATATTAGGAGGATCACCTACAAACAGGCCCCAATCCATTCCCAAAAATTGACCGCCCTCCAAATTGGATGAACTGCTGTCCGTCATTGCCCAATCAATT
>JBCCSR010000078.1:0-11137 GCA_039199865.1 Bacteroidota bacterium | reverse complement strand
TAGGTGCCGATCACGTGGCCAAGGTAGAGCAACTCATTAAGAATTATCAAGTAGGAGGTTTGTGTTTTTTTCAAGGAAGTCCCGAAAAACAGGCAGAACTTAACAATCGCTACCAAAGGCTATCTAAAAAAGTTCCGATGATGATTTCTATGGATGCCGAGTGGGGTTTGGGAATGCGACTAAAAGAAAATGCCATTAGCTTTCCCTATCAACTTATGCTAGGGGCCATTCAAGACAATCCTCTGCTCTACGATATGGGCAAAGAAGTGGCTCGACAGTGTCGACGCTTGGGAGTGCACATCAATTTTGCGCCCGTAGCTGATGTCAATAACAATCCAGAAAATCCGGTAATTAACTTTCGTTCTTTCGGTGAAGACCGTTACAATGTCGCGGTAAAAAGTTACATGTACATGAAGGGTATGCAAGATGGAAAGGTGATGGCTTGCGCCAAACATTTTCCGGGTCACGGAGATACTGATGTGGATTCGCACTATGACCTTCCCGTGATTAGCCACGCCAATCAACGCTTAGATAGCATTGAGCTCTTCCCTTTTCGAGTTTTGGCTCAACATGGGATCGAAAGCATGATGATTGCCCACCTGCACGTCCCAGCCATCGACGCAACCCCCAATCTACCTACTACCCTCTCCAAAAATGCAGTTTCCGATTTACTCCAAGAAAAGATCGGCTTCGATGGCCTTATTTTTACCGATGGACTAGGGATGAAGGGAGTCACCAAACACTATCGCCCGGGGGAAGTGGAAGCCAAGGCGATGGTCGCCGGAAACGATGTTCTATTGCTTCCAGAAGATGTTCCCGCAGCATTCAAAGAAATCAAAAATTATCTGGACAAAGGATTGCTCGACAGAAATCAATTTCACGAAAGTGTCAAAAAAATCCTCAGGAGTAAATACGATCTAGGGCTAACCAGCAATCAAGCAGTAGACTTGACCAATTTGCGCAGTGACCTAAACAATACCAAAGCACTGAGCCTAAAAAGAAAACTCATTCAGAACGCCTTGACATTGGTTCGAAATGAGGAACAACTCCTCCCTTTCAAAGTCAAATCACAACAAAGAATGGCGGTCTTAAGCATCGGATCCGTAGCGCGTACGCCTTTTCAAAAAACAATACAATTGTACGATACTGCGATTGCTGCCTTCAATGTCGGCAAAGACATCACCAGCAGTCAGCACAAACGACTATTCCAACAGCTCAAAGACAAAGAGGTCGTGATGATTGGTCTCCACGACATGAGCAACCGAGCGTCTAAAGGCTTTGGGATTTCAATTACTGCTCGCCGTTTGATCGATGATTTACGCAAATCAACAAAAGTAGTCCTCAGTGTTTTTGGCAATCCTTATTCCTTAAAATATTTCGATGAGATCGACTGGGTTTTGGAAGCCTACAATGAGGAAGAAGTCACTCAAAATTTAGCGGCTCAAGCCTTATTTGGTGCGTTTAGTATACGAGGCCGTTTGCCCGTAACGGCTTCCACAAAAAGCAAATTTAACCAGGGCATCATCACTAGTCCCCTATTTCGTTTGGGTTATGAAATTCCGGAGAGAGTAGGACTTCGCTCTGAAGTACTCAACCAAATAGACGACATTGCCCAAGAAGCCATCCAATTAAAAGCAACGCCAGGCTGTGCGGTTTTGGTAGCAAAAAATGGTAAAATTGTGTTTCACAAAGCTTATGGCTATCATACTTACGCGAAAAAAAAGCGGCTAGAACGCCATCATCTTTTTGACCTTGCTTCCATCACCAAAGTAGCGGCCACCACCATTTCAGTGATGAAATTGGCAGAAGAGGGCAAGATCAATATTCACCAAAATATCAGCCAATATTTACCAGAATTGAAGGGGACCAATAAAGCCAATATGACCATTGAGGAAATCATGACGCATCGCGCCGGCTTGAAAGCCTGGATTCCCTTTTTTGAGCAAACCCTTTCGGGAAGTAAACGCAATCCTCGCCCCTCCAGCAAATACTATTACAAAAAGCAAACAGACAAATTCAACATCCCAGTTACAGACAACCTTTTTATGCGTACCGATTTTGCGGAGGAAATCAAAAAGCAGATCCGCGAATCGGAATTGAGAGCCAACAAAAACTACAAATACAGTGATATTGGATTTTACTTGTTAGCCGATTTGGTAGAACGCATCAGCGGACAACGCATTGATCAATATGTGCAACATCATTTTTACCAACCACTCGGTCTTCGCAGTACGACCTACAATCCCTGGCGAAAATTTGGGAAGTCTAGTATTGTCCCATCCGAAAAGGACAAGTATTTTCGTCGTCAAGTTGTTCAGGGCTATGTACACGATATGGGGGCGGCCATGTTGGGAGGCGTAAGTGGTCATGCAGGTTTGTTTGCCAATGCCAACGAGTTGGCCGTGCTCATGCAAATGTTACTCAATGGAGGCTATTACGGGGGACGACAATTTCTGAAATCAGAAACCGTTCGTACCTTTACGACTAAACGAGCCAGTTGTACTCGGAGAGGGATTGGATTTGACCTACGAGAAACGGATTTAACTCGATCGCAAAACATGTCTGACAAAGCCTCTCCCAAGACGTTCGGACATCTGGGCTTTACGGGTACGTGCACTTGGGTAGATCCCGAGCAAGACTTGATTTACATTTTCCTATCCAATCGAACTTATCCATCAATGAGAAATTACAAACTCAATAAGGAAGACATTCGCCCCAGAATTCAGTCCGTCATTTACGAGGCTCTGGAGCCCCCAGCCTCTTAAGCGATGAACCTTTCTTACAAAATAGCGCGCCGTTACCTCTTTGCCAAAAAATCGACGAATGCCATTAATTTCATTACGGGAGTTGCAGTGGTAGGCATTGCGATTGGTACGGCAGCCTTGGTTCTCGTCTTATCCGTTTTCAATGGTTTTGAGCATTTGCTGACGGAGCTGTATAATGATTTCAACCCCGATCTCAAGGTCCTTCCGGCAAAAGGAAAAAGTTTTTCAGCAGATACCCTGATGCTGAATCAGCTCAACAATTTAGCGGGAGTCGAGTCCATTGCACAAAGTTTGGAAGAAGTTGCCCTCTTTGAATATGGTGGCCAAGAAACTTTTGGAGTCATCAAAGGAGTCGATCAACAGTTCAAAAAAGTGACCAGAATGGACTCGGTTATTCTAGAAGGAAGTTATCGCCTGAAGGATGGCCCCAGAAGCCTATTGGTAGCCGGAATTGGATTGCGCAACCGCCTTTCCCTGGACGTCGAAGATCCCTTTTCAGCGGTTAGTGTTTTTATGGTCAAGCGAAAACAACGCGGTCCTGTTTCCAAGGCCTTTAAAAAACAATTGGCTTATCCCGCTGGTACTTTTCTGGTACAACACGAACAAATGGACGAATCCTATGTATACACCAACCTCGACTTTGTACGTCGATTATTGGGTTACAAAGATGAAGTCAGCTCCTTAGAAATCAAACTCAATCCCAACAACTCTGCGCTCCAAACCCAAGCCACCATCCAAAAAATTGTGGGTAATCACCTTGTAGTTAAGAATCGACACGAACAAAATGCAGCTTATTTTAAATTGATGAAGCTGGAAAAATGGATGGGATTTGCCATTCTCTGCCTAATGCTTGCACTCATTGCCTTCAATATCGTTGGTGCCCTGTGGATGATTGTGATGGACAAACGAAAAGACATTGCTATTTTACGATCCCTTGGTGCGCGCCCCCAACTGATTCGATCCATTTTTCTTCAGGAAGGCTTACTCATTAGTGGCCTGGGTTTGGGGATTGGTTTGGTCTTGGCACTTTTGGTCTATGCCGCACAAAAATACCAAGGGTTAATCAGTTTACCGGCCAACAGCATTATCGATGCTTATCCTATAGAAATTCTATGGTTTGACTTTATCGCAACCAGTCTAGCGGTGATGATCATTGGTTTTGTGGCTGCGCTCCCCGCCTCCAACCGCGCTGCTCAGTCTCCCGTTTTGATTCAAGGGGATGGATGAGGCAGAAACAAGGCCTAATTCTACTCCCTAATGTCTACTTATTGGCTATATTTGTCATCTTGTATCGTATAGACTGATTGATGAATTTACCCTTAAATATTGCGAGGCGCTATTTATTTGCCAAGAAATCAACGAATGCCATCAATATCATCTCCGGCATTTCGGTATTCGGCATCTCTGTCGGAACGGCGGCCTTGATCCTCGTATTATCTGTTTTCAATGGTTTTGAAGATTTGATTACGGGTTTGTTTAGCAATTTCAATCCCGATGTAAAAGTCATTCCCGCCAAGGGCAAGACCTTTTCCGCAGATAGCGTAAAAATTGCGGCCATCAAAGACATTGGTGGGGTGGAGTACGTTGCGCAAAGTTTGGAAGAAATCGCTTTCTTCGAATACAAGGGTACACAAGATTTCGGCGTTTTAAAAGGAGTGGATCAAAACTACCACGCGGTGACTCGAATTGACTCCACGGTCAGAGAGGGCGTTTATCGATTTAAAGATGGACAACGTCAACTTGCGGTCTTTGGGGTTGGAATGCGCAACAAGTTGGGGATCAATATCGAGGATTATCTTTCGACTGTTAGCGTCTACATGCCCAAACGAAAACGGGTTGCTCCTACGAGTCGTCCCTTTAAAAAACGGCTCATTTATCCGGTAGGTACTTTTGTCATTCAACAGGATTTTGACAATCAATACGTCTTGTGCAATTTAGATTTTGTCCGCGATTTGTTGGGTTTCAAAAAAAAGGAAGTGAGTAGCTTGGAAATCAAACTGAGTGCCTCCCCTCCTAGTGGAACGATTGCTGCGATTCAGCAAATTATGGGTCCCGACTTTGTCATTATGGACCGCTACCAACAAGATGAGGCGTTCCTCAAACTCATGAACTTGGAAAAATGGATGAGTTATGCCATCCTCAGCTTAACCCTAATTTTGGTTGCTTTCAACATGATTGGTGCGCTTTGGATGATTGTCTTGGATAAAAAGAAAGACATTGCCATTTTACGAGCCATGGGCGCCCATCCAAGTACCATTCGGCAAATCTTTCTCACCGAAGGATTTCTGTTGTCCTTTTTGGGAATGGTCACCGGTTTTCTCCTTGCACTTTTCCTTTATGTTGTCCAAAAAATGTTTGGAATTGTTCCCATTCCTCCGGGGTTTGTGGTGGACGCTTATCCCATTAGCATGCGTTTTTCCGATTTTACAATTGTTGCTATTACGGTCCTGGCCATTGGTTTTGTCGCGTCAATCCCGGCAGCATTAAGAGCCGCTCAAGTCTCTGCCTTGATCCGAGAAGACTAGTTGTACTCCACTGCGAGGCTACAACCATTGATGAATCACCTATCCGACCAAATAAGTCCAGACCAGTAGTAGCCATCAACCATTTTGATCCAATCCCTCTTGTCATCCGCCGGATGAAGTGTTTTTTTTGATGGCCCTCGTTCCCGGATTGGTCAAGAATAATTCATTTTGACCTTTGACGCATCAAAATTGACTTGGCAACAGGCGTGGAGTTGGCTAAATCCTTATATTTGCACCTTTGATTCTTTGAAAACTTCATATTCGAATAATACAGTACAATGAATACAGTATCCATGGAAGACTGGGAATTGGACTTCGAATGGCTGAAGGTACGCCATCTGGTCAAAGATTCGATGAATAGAGCGTCGCTACCCGATTTGAATGGTGTATTGTTTTTGGTAGGCATTCAAGAACTGGGACGTTGGAAAGCGCAATTTACGAAGGAAGAAAAGCAGGATTTGATGCACATCGCGGTCTGTAGATTGCTGAGTTACGATGGCTACTACGAGTTTGTTGGTCGAGACGATGAGGGCTGGCCCCATTACAAAGCATTAAAATCCCTGAAAATAAAAGGAGTGAAAGTACAAGAACGTTTGCTCAAAGAAAAACTGGTTCAATACTTCCGAGATTGGGAGAATGAATAATCATTATACACTTACAAAACACCTTACTCTATGAAACGAGTATTTTATCTGGCCCTGTTCGCCTTTGGTTTGATGCTAGCTGCTTGTGGTAGCGACGGACATACTTATGCGGAAATCACCACAGATTTCGGCACCATGAAAGTCAAACTCTACAACGATACACCTCTCCATCGCGATAATTTTATCAAACTGGCCAATGAAGGCTTCTACGAGGGTTTACTTTTCCACCGAGTAATCAATGGTTTTATGGTACAGGGAGGAGATCCCGATTCAAAAAATGCTCCACCAGAAATGCAATTGGGAGGAGGAGGACCCGGTTATCAAATTCCCGCAGAAATTGGTCGCCCCCACATCAAAGGTGCCCTGGCAGCTGCTCGCACCCAAAACCCTGAGAAAAAATCTTCCGGATGTCAGTTCTATATTGTTCATGGTAAGACGGTGCCACAGTCTCAATTAGCAGGTCTTGAAAAACAGAAAAAAATCAAGTACAATCCTGAACAAGTCAAATTGTATAGCAAAATTGGAGGAGCACCATTCCTCGATATGGAGTACACCGTCTTTGGAGAATTGGTTGAAGGCTTTGAGGTGCTCGATAAGATTGCTACAGTCCCAACCAAGCCTGGTGATCGACCGGTAGAAGACGTAAAAATGGACGTAAAAATTTTAAACTAAAGCACTTTTCGACGCATCTTTTGCCCTTGGCCTACGTTCGAGCAAACGGCGCTGATGCCCCGAAAGAAGAAATACAATTATGTTGAATCAAAAGTTGATTTTGTTTGGCGCCCTCTTGTGTATGCTCGCATCTTGTGGAAAGCCATTGGCGCAATTTACCCACTCTGGCGATAACCAAACCGCCCCGGTACGGATTTATTTCGAAAATCAATCAAAAAAAGCGGAGACCTATGAATGGAATTTTGGAGATGGAAAAGGTTCTCTCGATGAATCCCCCAGCCATGAATTCAGAGCTTCTGGTACTTACACCATTGAATTACAAGCGAAGAAAGGCGACAAGATCGTTACGACAACTCAACAATTGACGGTCAAAGCTCCAGAGTTGTGCTTGGTTGAAATCGAAACAGATTTTGGCAACATGCTCATCGAACTTTACGATGCTACTCCCCAGCACCGAGATAATTTCATCAAACTAGCAGAAGATGGTTTTTACAATGGCCTGTTGTTCCATCGAGTCATCAATGAGTTTATGATTCAGGGAGGAGATCCCAATTCCAAAGATGCCCCCGCCAATACACCATTGGGAAGCGGAGGCCCTGGATACCAGATTCCTGCCGAATTTGTCGATTCTCTCATTCACGTCAAAGGCGCACTGGCCGCTGCGCGAACCAACAATCCACAAAAAAAATCTTCCGGCTCTCAGTTTTATATCGTTCAAGGTAAAAAATATTCCGATAGTGAGCTCAATTTGATTGAAGCACGCAAGGACATTCGCTACACCAAAGATCAGAGGGAATTGTACAAGACACTTGGAGGTACGGCCCAACTCGATAGAGAATATACGGTTTTTGGCCGCGTTGTAAGAGGCATGGAAGTAATCGATAAAATCGCAACCACCATGACTGGCAATCAAGATCGGCCTGTCAAAGATGTTAAAATGAAAATAAGTACAATCCGTTAAATTCCGCTAATGGTTTGCGACAACAGTGGAACAGGAGAGTCTAAAGCCCAAAATAAAAGAATTCATAGCATATGACCAATGACCTCATTTTAGGTATCGATATCGGTGCATCCGGCATTAAAGGTGCCCCCGTAAATGTAAAAACTGGCGAAATGTTAGGCGAGCGTTTTCGCCTACCCACCCCCAAACCTTCTATCCCCGATGCAATGGCCCAAACCTTTGCTGAGGTAGCTCAACATTTCAACTGGTCGGAAACTGTAGGCTGTGGCTTTCCAGCTATCGTAAAAAATGGTGTCGCCTATAGTGCTGCCAACATTCACAAAGATTGGATCGGAACCAATGCCTCCGAATTGTTTCAAAAATATTGCAATTGTGACGTCTACACCGGCAATGACGCTGACTTGGCAGGCATGGCAGAAATGGCGTATGGCGTGGGGAAAGGCGTGACCGGAACCGTATTGCTCATCACCATCGGTTCGGGCTTGGGTTCTGCCTTGTTTTATAATGGCCAATTGGTACCCAATACAGAATTTGGTCATTTCTACTTGCGTGGACAATCCAAAGTTGCCGAACGCTATGCGGCAGATTCGGTACGTAAGAAAAAAGATTTGAGCTGGTCAGAATGGGGAGCCCGCTTTAATGAGTACCTGGTGATGTTAGAACGTTTGTTTACTCCCGATCTTTTTATTTTGGGAGGTGGCAGTAGCAAGAAGTTTCACCAATTTTCCGATCAAATTAAAGTCAATACTCCCGTAACACCTGCTCGCCTGCTCAATAACGCGGGGATCATTGGAGCGGCTGTCTATGCACATAAAAAAAAGTCAATGAGGATTACCTCAAAGACTTTCTGATCTAGAAGTCGTATTGTTTTTTTTGGGATTTTTTATGGTAATTTGGCAAGCATTTCATGATAACGATCCGAAAAATCAGCACCACCAAAGTTGCCACAGTTACTCAGCAATACCTCCATCTCATCCAATCGATTGATGGCGCTCGGTCGCTTGTCCATCCATGCTACATCGGCCTCCGTATTGTCTTTCACGCGTTGCACCACATCTTTCAAACCACCGATATAATAACGAAAAGGACAGAGCACATCAATAGCAAAAGCATCTGATTCCAAAACATCTAATTCAGAAAAAGAAACATCTCTCAACCACAAAGCCATATTATTGATGTCGGATATTTGTTTGCCCAAAACGATATCCCCCAAGGTGTTTCCACCAAATTCTGATTTTAGCCCTTCAATCAACAAATTCTGATCGACATATCGCATTTCGTGAGCGAGAATTGCAATCAACTCGCTTTCCGATTCGAGAAATTTGAGTAATCCCGTGTAGATGAAAAAATGGCCTCCGGGCGTGGCAAATAAGTTGCGATCTTCGTCATCATGAACGATGGTAATTTCCCAATTGTAAAAATTTCGATTGGCTACAGGGGCCGTAATTGCTACCGTCTGAATCAAACGATTCAAATAATTTTCTAAAACAGCCTGATCATTTGGATTGGCCAAATTGAGTTGTGGAAAATTGGCCGCATCATTAACAACCGTTTCGGCCAGAGTCTGTCCGATCGTGCTTTGGTCTTCCGGGCTAAAACTTTCCAGATTAATCCGTGCAATCGGGGTATCGTCCTCCTTGGAACAAGCCATTAATAGGCAAAGGCCCAACAATGGAATCCATACTTTTAACTGGTGTAAATTCAAACAGGTCATCAAATCATATTTTTTGCCCATTGCGTAGCAACGCAAAGCTTACCGGCTTCGATCTATGTCTCGCAAAGACAATGGAAAATGAAATATGGGGGTTCGTTTTACAGTAATTGGGAGGGGTGAAATGGGTCTTCAAAGGATGATATATACATCCTGTTTTTAATACAGGCAAAAAATATGCCATGTCAGGAATAAAAGGAAAATGAAAGGGCTCCCTCGAAACATGGCTGGAAGGAGTAAGAAGATCAATAAAGAAGTTTAGATCAGCAATTCAATTAGGCAGCTCGATAAGTGGCAATCACAGCTTTGATATCCCGGTCATTTTCTAGAGTAGGAATAAGGTCAAACAGGGCGTCATGCATAGAGAAATTCTCGCTAAGTGCTTGTCCTAGTAAATAGAGTGCTTCCTTTCTTCGCCCCAACTGAAACAGACAAGCAATACGACAATAAAGCAATTCTGTTCCTTCAGAAAATTGCCCTGCCTCGTCTAGGGTGTCCAATGCCATTTCGATGGCTCCGGTATCCATTAGAAAACTGGCATATTGGATCCAATACTTGGTCGTTTCGGGAGCGGTATCGGCTGCTTTTTGGAAGAAGAATGCGGCTTTCTCATCATTGTCAACCTGAAAGTAGGCCTCGCCAATTGCGGCTAAGTACTCTTCTCGACGCCCATTGAGATGCAAGGCTTTTTCATAACAACCAATCGCACTCTCCCAGCGTTGTTCGCGGCTGTAGCACTCCCCCATCCGGAAATGTACTTCGCTATTTTGTGGGTCAATTTTTACAGCCCTGAGGTAAAAAGATTTGGCAAGATTCACATCATTAAGTGATTCATAGCAATAACCAATTTTGGTCAATAAATCGCTATCCGCTTCGATGTGCTCCAGCACTTCCTCATAACATTGCAAGGCTTTTTCAAAACGACCAATTTGAATGCAAGTTTCAGCACACTCTCGGTAGGCATACTCGTGCCCTTTGTCAATGATAAAGGCGTACTCAAAGGCTTCAATGGCCAAGGCAAACTCTTCCAAAGAACTGTAGGCATGCCCCAAATTATACCAGGCAGCAGCCAAATAAGGATCCTCATCAATAATCGACTGATGAAGCTCAATGCTCTCTTCGTATTTTCCAGAAAACTCTGTAGCCCACAAAATGCGCTGAGCCGCTCGCTCGTGTCTGGGATGAATACGCAAGCATTCCTGAAGGGAGAAAAACATGCGCTCGTACTGATCCATCAATTCAAAGACGATGGCCTCCGCATAACACAGCTCGGCCAATTCCTGACCAAAAGTCGTTGCCCTCAAACGATCAATCAGATCAAACACATCACGATAATAACTGAGTTTGGTAAGGGCTTCTATTTTCAACAATTGTAATTCAAAGTTATTGGGTGCATAACTTTCTGCCGTTTCCAAGCAAGTGAGCGCCTCTTGAGCCGAGTCCCGATCTAATAAAAGCCGTAGTTTTCGCAAATAGAAGCCAACAGAATAACAATGCTGAGATAATGCATGCTCAATCACTTCCAATGCCTTTTCGGGCGAGTTTTTATCTTCGTAATATTCAATCAAACGATTGAATACCGTTTTCTCATAAAAACCTACCGTTCCTTCCTGTGACATGGCCTCATACTCAGAAACCAGCACTTTCATCCTTTTCTCATCGTTATAGTTATGTTGTTTCATTGTCTTATTTTGGCTCTGTTTGAGGTAAATATACAGAAAAAAGCCTCAAAGGAACTAGCAAAAAAGGAGGATTTTTTGAAAATGTGGAGAAGTTTATCTTGGTATTAAAACGAAATATAAAGTGTATAAAATGCTTGTTTTTAATAATTTAAAGATATTTTTTATTTAAAATTGTTT
>JBCCSR010000077.1:0-11145 GCA_039199865.1 Bacteroidota bacterium | reverse complement strand
TTTTAGTTCAAAATGGATATGATGTCGTTGGCGTCATCACCGCAACTGACAAAATGGGGGGACGAGGAAATAAAAAAGTCATTGAATCAGCGGTCAAGAAATATGCTGTAGACAAAGAGATTCCGCTTTTTCAGCCTAAAAACCTAAAAAATCAGGAATTTGTTGAGGCGCTAAAGGCATTAAAAGCGGATCTACAAGTCGTTGTGGCTTTCCGAATGTTACCGGAAGTTGTCTGGGACATGCCCACCATTGGAACCATTAATCTACACGGATCCCTCTTACCCAAGTATCGAGGAGCCGCTCCTATCCACTGGGCAGTCATCAATGGAGAAAAAGAAACGGGAGTGACCACCTTTTTTATCCAACATGAAATTGATACGGGAGATGTCCTCCTACGAGCAGCCATGGATATTGGTGATAGCGAGACCACGGGCGAAGTCCATGATCGAATGATGCAATTGGGCGCACAAGTGGTTTTAAAAAGTGTCCAAACCATCGAAAAAGGAAATTATCAACTCCTTCCCCAGGATCATCAGCTGGCCAGTAAAGCACCGAAATTGTTTCGAGAAACTTGTGAAATCAATTTTGATCAGAGTACTCACCAGGTCTTTAACTTCATTAGAGGATTGAGTCCCTATCCTACTGCCTGGACTACGTTTGAAGGCCTGGAAATGAAAATTTATCAGGCCCAAATGGAAAAAGTCCAACATCAACTCCAAGCTGGTGAATGGATCTCCGATTATAAAAAATACCTCAAGTTTGCAACGGCAGATGGCTTTATCGAAGTCCGAGAGCTAAAAATTCAGGGCAAACGAAAGATGAAGATCAAAGATTTTCTCAATGGCTTTCATCCAAAGTAAACTTCTCTTTGTTATTAGATTTTATTACGAATCATTCAATCATCATTATGCGTCATTTTAACTTCCTACTCCTGCTGATCTTCATTTCATTTCATCATCTCATCGCCCAAGATCGCATTACGGGAAAAAGTTTTGCTACGCGCTCTGAAGTCATTGCCCAGAATGGGATGGTCTGCACCAGTCAACCATTGGCCACTCAAGTTGGCTTAGATATCTTAAAAAAGGGAGGAAGCGCTATCGATGCGGCCATTGCGGCCAATGCAGTTTTGGGATTGGTTGAGCCTACGGGTTGCGGAATTGGTGGCGACTTGTTTGCCATTGTATGGGATGCCAAAAGTCAACAATTGTACGGCATTAATGCCAGTGGTCGTTCGCCAAAAAAATTGGAGCTTCAATATTTCTTAGACAAAAAGCTCAGCAAAATCCCCGCTTACGGTCCACTCCCCGTTTCTGTTCCCGGAGCAGTAGATGGATGGTTTGAGTTACACGGAAAATTTGGTCGACTCCCCATAACCGATGTTCTCCAGCCTGCCATTGATTATGCCAGAACGGGCTTTCCCGTATCGGAATTGATTGCTTACTACATGGACTTGCACGTTGCTAGACTTGGGGGTTACCGCAATTTCAGAACCACTTTTATGCCCAATGGGGCCATGCCCAAAAAAGGAGAAATCTTCAAAAATCCAGACCTGGCCAATACTTATGAAAAAATTGCGAAGGGAGGACGCGATGCGTTTTACAAGGGAGCTATCGCCCAAACAATTGCGCAGTACATTCAGGAAGAAGGGGGATTCCTTTCCCTTGAAGACTTAGCAGAACACCGTTCCGAATGGGTAACACCTTACAGTACCAATTATCGAGGGTATGACGTTTGGGAACTGCCTCCAAACGGGCAAGGCATTGCCGCCCTGCAAATTTTAAATGTTTTAGAGCAGTACGACCTACAATCCATGGGTTTTGGTAGTCCAGAATATATTCATCTTTTTACCGAAGCCAAAAAGCTGGCCTATGAAGATCGAGCAAAGTATTACTCAGATCCTGCATTCAACAAACTTCCCATCAAGCAATTGATCTCAAAAGCTTATGCGCAAAAACGCCAAAAACTCATCCAAGCCGATCGAGCAGCACGAACTTATGATGCGGGAGAGCTCGAACTGGGCAATACCATTTACCTCACGACCGCCGACAAAGAAGGCAATATGGTCTCCTTGATCCAAAGTAACTACCGTGGAATGGGATCTGGGATGGTTCCCACGGGTTTAGGTTTTGTGCTGCAAGACCGAGGAGAATTGTTTGCGCTCGACGCCAAACACATGAATGTTTACGAACCTGGCAAACGTCCCTTCCACACCATCATCCCCGCCTTTGTTACCAAAGATGGACAACCCTATTTGAGTTTCGGAGTGATGGGTGGTGCCATGCAGCCCCAAGGTCACGTCCAAATCATCACCAACATGATTGATTTTGGTATGAACTTGCAGGAGGCGGGAGATGCGCCACGTATGCAACACAAAGGCTCTTCTCAACCCACAGGTTCCACCATGACCAATGGTGGCCGATTGTGTTTAGAAGAAGGCTTCGATTATGAGGTTATACGGGCGCTCATGAAAAAAGGACATCAAGTGACTTTCGACTTGGGCAGTTATGGTGGCTATCAAGCCATCATGTACGATACGAAAAACAAAGTATATTACGGCGCCTCGGAATCGAGAAAAGATGGACAAGCCGCTGGTTATTAAAGCATACAATTGGCATCACATGACGATCATTCACACCATTGACAAATTGGCCTGGATTGAAATTCAGCATAAAAAAATATTGAGTACACGCAGTAGAGGCAAAGAAAAATGGTACATCCCCGGAGGGAAAAGAGAACCTGGGGAAAGTGATGAGGCTGCACTAATCAGAGAAGTAAAAGAAGAACTCGACGTAGCTCTCCTTCCCCAAAATATTCATTACTATGGGACGTTTAGCGCTCAAGCAGATGGCCATCCGGAAGGAGTAATGGTCAAAATGCAATGCTATGGAGGCAATTACCATGGAACCTTAAAAGCCAGCGCTGAAATCGCAGCATTTGATTGGCTGGACAGTCGAGATTTGCATCGCATTTCACCGGTTGATGTCATTATCTTTGATTGGCTAAAAGCTCAAGGATTGATTGATTAAAGCTCAACTAAAAAACTTAAGGGACGCTCGTCTCTAGTAACTATAAAATTAAAAATGGAGCAAATAAGAAATTCCATTCAGCAAATGATAAAGGCATCTGATGAAGAATTAGATGACTTCTTGAAAAATTGCTTTATCAAAACATTCAAAAAAAAATCCATTTTAAGTGCTCCGAATACCATTCCCAATGAAATATTTTATATCAAAAGTGGAATTTTAAGATTGGTCATTGTGGACAGAAAGGGAACCGAACATACCATTAGTTTTGGAATAGAAAATCAGTTTATTGCCGACTATGCCAACTTCCTCCAAAAAAAACCATCTATCTATTCTTTGCAAGCATTAGAGGAATCTGAAATTGTAGTGTTGCCTCGTACCGCTATCGAATGGGGATACAAAAATTTGAAACAAGGGGATCGATTGGGGAGACTTATCGCAGAGTACTACTTTATTTACCATGACAACCGAATCAAGGACATGTACTTTAGATCCCCAAGGGAACGATATGACATGATGAACAATATATTTCCAAACATTCATAATCGAGTGCCCCAACATATGATTGCGTCTTTCATCGGAATCACCTCCGTACATCTGAGTAGATTAAAAAAAGAGCGTCGACTGAAAACATAAACATTTGTTATCGTTTATTGAAGAAGATCCCCCCTATTTTTGTCATAACTAAACAATCCTAAAATGACAAAACTATTTCTTCTCCCCTTACTCGCCTTGTTGCTCTTCTCTTCATGCTATTCCTTAAAAAAGTCAGTTGAATCAGGGAAGCCATACAATGAACAAATCAATTGGCCTCAAGGATATGATATGGATGAAACAGAGTTTTATCTCCACAACAAAATCGAAATCGAAGCTCCTCCAGAAATTGTCTGGGAAATTTTGACTTATGCCGAGGATTGGCCCAACTGGTACAAAGGAATGAAAAATGTTAGCGTAGTCAATTCTCAGGACGGTATTATTGATGGCAAAGTCGATCTGAGCTTCAATACCATGAAGAGGGACTTCAATGCCAAAGTAACCGAGTATCAACCTTACGAAAGATTGTCTTGGGAAACGATTCATCCCAAAATGATGGGGGTTCACGCATGGTTGATTATCCCCACAGATAAAGGCTGTTTAGTAGTAACTGATGAATCACAACACGGAAAATTGGCCCGCTTGCAAAAGCTGTTTTTACCGAATAAACTCCGCAAGCTACATGATGTTTGGTTAGAAGAAATGAAAATAAAAGCAGAAGCTAAAGTAAAAGCCAATTGACCATGAAAAAGATGTCAAGTAAGCTGAAGAAGAGACTCTTTGATAAATACGGCAAATGGGTTCTCGTAACTGGTGCATCATCTGGAATTGGAAAAGAACTTACCTACAGACTTGCAGAAGCAGGGTTAAATATCATTCTTGTAGCACGAAATAAGGATAAACTCAATACCATAAAAGAAGATTTAGAGGATCAATTTGACGTAAAAACACAAGTGATTGTCTGTGATTTAAGTCGGGGCAACTTCGATTTGATTTTTGCAGCTTGCCAACATAAAGATGTTGGGCTATTTGTTGGCTCAGCAGGCTTTGGCACCTCTGGTCATTTTATTGAAAACGCTTTGCCTGTAGCGTCCAATATGATTGAAGTGAATTGTAAGGCTTTAATGGTTCTTAGTCATTTTTTCGCTCAGATATTTACCAATAAAAAAAGAGGTGGAATGATTTTATTGAGTTCAATGGTTGGCTTTCAAGGAGTCCCTTATTCTGCCAATTATGCGGCAACCAAAGCTTATGTGCAATCTCTGGCAGAAGGCCTCTATCATGAGCTTAAACCTTTGGGAGTCGATGTTTTAGCCGCAGCCCCAGGTCCAGTGAAATCAGGATTTGAAAGTAGAGCCAATATGAAGATGGATAGGTACTTAACTCCCGAACAAATTGGTATTCCCATCCTAAAAGCTTTAGGAAATCAAATGACAGTACTACCGGGGACACTAACCAAGTTATTGGTATACTCACTCCGTACCCTTCCCAGGTGGGGAAAAATTAGAGTATTAAAAATGGTAATGGGAGGAATGACAAAGCACCAACGAACCAATTGAAGAGCATTACCCCAGTCGATCGTCTCAGTTTGCATTGGCTAAAGGTACGAGGATGGATGGCGTCCTATTCAACCAGAAATCCCAATGGACGCTCATTCGCAGTTGGCGCCCAAAAATGATTGATGTTGGGAAAAATTTGATCCAAGTCGGAAGTAGAAGCCCCGAACCATAAAGCGAGTTCCGCAAAATATTCATCACAAGATGTTGTCGGAATCAAGCGACCACCACCAATATCCAGGGGATTGCCCAGATAAAGCTCGGGAAATCGACCAAAAATCTTTTGTCCATCCACCGCATTTCCCCAAACCAAGGCATTGCCTCCCCAGGCGTGATCCGCTCCATCCCCATTAGAAGACAATTTTCTTCCAAAGTCAGACATCGTAAAACCAACAACGTCATTCTCTACTCCCAGCTCCTTCATTGCCGCGTTAAAGGAGCCAATGGCTACATCCAACTGTTTTAATAAGGCGGTGTGGTCATTCAATAGATCAGCGTGGTGATCCCATCCTCGGAATTCAACGAAAAAAGTTTGATTGCTGACTCCCAGGACATCGCGAGCCGCAATCGTTTTAGCGACCATCAGCAGTTTTTGGGAAAGTGGATCAGGGGCAAAAAGAGTTTGAATAGGGATTCCAGAAGCGATTGCCGAACTAAACTCAAATGAATTTCCCTTAGAATCGTTAACAGTGTTAGAGTAAGCAGTTTCAAGAATATTGTTGTAGGTTTGATCCAATAAATTATCTAGGGTTTGACGTTTTAGCGATTCCAAAAAGCTATTACTACTTGCTCCTTTGATGAGTACACTTCCCGTTTTATATTGACTAATGGCATACTCCTTTACCGTACTCCCCCTTTGAAAAATATTGACTCCATCCAGTGAAATATTCATGGAAATGTCTTGATTCGCATTGTTGGTATTGAGCAGGTCTGCCAACCTTCCTCCCCAGCCTAAAGCATTGATATTTTGGGGAACACTCGTCTGCCAATGGGTCCGTTGATCAAGGTGTGAAAACAAACCAATAGGCACTTTGGTATTTTGACGCTTAAAGCCCGCAAGTGTAGTGGGTTCAACCAAGGCTCCCACGTTGGCAACGACAGCTGCCTGGCCCGCTTCAAACAACTGATGTACGTTCACCAAACTAGGATGCAATCCAAAGTCCATTCCGGAGCTATTCTTGGGATGAATGGCTAATAATTCATCTTGTGCAATGGCTAGACTTCCTCTTACTTTTGCATATTCGGCATACTCAGCACTTCCGCTCGGCACCAGCATATTAAAGCTATCATTTCCTCCATGTAACATGATACCGACCAAAGCTTTATAGGAATGCTTAGCCGGTCGGATAAAGGGTCGATTTGCGGCCGCGGCCGCATTGATCAAACCCAAATTGGTGATCCCGGAAAATAAAGAAGTGACCCCCAATAAGCCACAGCCCATACTCACGCGCCCCAAAAACTCACGACGGGTCGGTTTGTGTTTTGATCTATTCATTTGGTTTTTCTTTGTTTGTGTGTTGGGAAAAGCTAAAATCAATTTACTTCAAAATGGTATAGTCTGCAGAAGCTACGATAAAGTAAAGCGCAGTAGGCACCACATCTTCTGTCTTACAACTACCGGAGTTGATCCACTCCCTTAACGCATTGGCAATGATGGTCTTGGAACCATCAGACAATTGACCATGACAAACAATCAAATCTAGTCGATCGAGCAAAGCATCAAGTCCCTTGGAACTGAACAGGGCGATTTCTTCCGAAAAATCCAGATAAGGAGTATCCTCCTCGTTGTAGGTCAACCAAGGATTGGTCGGATTGACCTTTGTATAATTGCGAAAAGGTTGACCTTTGAGCGCCTCCTCCATAGTGTTCAAGTAGTGAATAGCGGTCACAGAATGTAAAATTTGAAATGCTGGAGAAACCATATTATTGGATGCCACATATTCATCTTCCGCGTAAAACGGATGAAAAAAGTTGAAGACTGTAGGTGCCCCCATAAAGGTTTGTTCCACTTCATCAAACAATATTCCCGAATCGCTCATCCAGAGTCTACCGGATGGACTATTGACTTTAAAACCACGGCAAAGACCAATCAGTCTTTCCAATGGCTGACGCAATTTTCCCGTTTTAGGGTGATCCATCCATTCACAACTTCTCGCTTCCGAATCGATCAAAATGGCCCGAAACACCGCCCTCAAATCTCCCCGGATGCCTTTTCCATTGTCATTAAAAACAGTAGCCACTCTATTGATATACGCTGGACTAGGATTGGACTTCACCAATTGCTGAATCAATCGGATGGCAATAAAAGGCCCTACATTGGGATGATGAAACAGTACGTCCAGTGCATCGTGAATATCTTGCATTCCAGATTGTCCGGCAGGAATGATCTTGCCATTAATCATGACTTTCATTCCCCGATCATGGTGTTGCTCCCACATCATCATGGGAACTGTCATATCGTAATTGTTAAAAGACTTTCCAAAAATCAATTCTTGGTCCACCAAGTGGGGAAATTTCTTTGTGTCCCAAGCTCCTCCGGATAGCCCCGTAAAAACTCTGGCCAATTCTTGAATATCTGTAATGTCGTAAACGGGGATTCGGTTTCCGTGCTGGTCTAATTGGTAGGTCCCATCATTATGGAGGTGGTTCAAACCAATAGTAAACAATTGCATGATTTCACGAGCATAATTCTCATCGGGAAAAGTCCCCCTCTCCAGATCGGCCTTTTTATTGTGAAGATGACTCAAATAGTAGCCCATCATCGGATGTAGAGTGACCTCTTGCAAGAGATCTCTAAAGTTACCAAAAGCTCCTTCGTATAAAATATCGTAGTAATCAGCGCCTCCGAATGCATGACCATTGAACTTGCTATTTCTTGTCGACAATACAAAAATTTGATTCAGGGCAAAAGCAGCTTTATTTCGTAGAACATCAGCATCTTTAAATACCTTTTCCCAGAAAACAAAGTCCACATAATTTCGGGCAGATACGATATCTTCCTGCGGATAAACCGTATGAATGAGCTCAACCACTTCTTCGTAAGTAGCCTGATAAGTAGTGAAATAAGAGCGAGAAGGCATTGAAAACTGTTCCTCCAACCAAGCCTCAATACCAATCTGAGTTAGGTATTTTATTTCTTGGTAATTACCACCAAAACCAGCTTGAGCCAAAAAGCGAGAAGCGCCAGCTAAGTCGGGAAAAAGGACCGTTTCGCTTAAGCAAAGTGGGCCAATATCAAGGTATTCCTGAGTGCCCGTACTAGAGTTGAATACAAACTTATTGCCCCCAGCCAATAAATCTGTGTAGACTTGAGCATTGATGGGAAGGGAAATCGCTCCTATCGACAAAAAAATCAATAGTACGATTTTGTAGTCGTTGATCTTCATATTAGAGTAGTTGATGCATTTGTTTGCATTGGGTATTTAAAATCATCTTCTCTTTTACGGTCAGTTATTCGAGGAAAGGGGGAAGCATCCCGATGTTGACAAGCAAATGGGACAAAACCTATAAAGCCATGATCGATCTTACTCTACAGATTTATTTTTGCAAACTATTCTTATATTAAATGGATTTTCCTTGAGTAGATTCAAGAAATGCTGGACCTTTTAATCTATTTTCATTTCGAGACTGTTTACTGTATCTTTTTTTACAGTTTTATATCGTCTATTTTCAGGTGTCTCTCGACCTTTTGTGTGCCCAAAAGAGCCAATTGTGAAATGGCGGCTAGGAATACTTGGGAATTGATCAGCAAAATTATTGCCAATCGTTTTCTTTTTTTAAATAACAAACAAAGCCCGACACATTTCAATGCATCAGGCTCTGTATGATCATTCAAGTTGGTTTGAATTATGCTAAATCGTAACGATCGAGATTCATCACTTTGGCCCAAGTGGCCACAAAGTCATTGACAAAACGCTCTTCGCCATCGGAGCATGCATAAACTTCAGCTAGGGAACGCAATTCGGTATTAGAACCGAAGATCAAATCAACACGAGTTCCCGTCCATTTAAGATCACCCGTCTTTCGGTCTCGACCTTCAAATAGATTGCTCCCTCTGTCAACAGCAGACCATTTGGTACTCAAATCCAACACATTGACAAAAAAGTCATTGCTCAGAGTACCTGCACGTTTGGTGAAAACACCGTGCAGGGTATAACCGTGATTGGTTCCCAATACTCGCATTCCCCCGACGAGTACCGTCATCTCAGGAGCGGTCAAGTTCATCAGATGGGCACGATCTATCAATAGTTCTTCCGCAGAAACGGTATGGTGTGCTTGCTTGAGATAATTTCGGAAACCGTCAGCAACCGGTTCCAATACGGCGAAAGATTCTACATCCGTCTGTGCTTGTGAAGCATCCGTTCGTCCAGGGGAGAAAGGCACTGTAACTTCGTAACCCGCATTTTTTGCCGCCATTTCTACCCCAACGCCTCCAGCCAAAACAATCAAGTCTGCCAAGGATACTTTTTTGGCTCCAGACTGAGCATCATTGAAGGTCTTTTGAATACCCTCTAAGACGTTTAGCACTGCAGCCAACTGGCCGGGATGGTTCACCTCCCAATTCTTCTGTGGAGCCAAGCGAACGCGCGCTCCATTGGCACCACCCCGCTTGTCTGTACCTCGGAAGGTAGCAGCAGAAGCCCATGCAGTAGACACCAATTGAGTAGTATTCAAACCCGCATTTCTGATGTGCTCCTTCAAAGTTGCCACGTCAGCATCGTCAATCAAGTCGTGGTCAACAGCAGGAACTGGATCTTGCCAAATCAACTCTTCAGTTGGCACTTCAGGGCCAAGATAACGGACGACAGGGCCCATATCCCGGTGGGTCAATTTGAACCAAGCTCTGGCAAAAGCATCTTCAAGTTCCGCTGGATTTTTGTGGAATCGCTCAGAAATAGCGCGATAAGAAGGATCTTCTTTCAAGGCAATATCTGCCGTTGACATCATGAGTGCCTGCTTTTTGGAAGGATCTCCTGCGCTGGGAGCCATTTTCGCTTCGGAAGCAGCAGTCGGTGTCCATTGATGCGCTCCAGCTGGACTCTTGGTCAATTCCCAATCATAGTTCAATAGGACATCAAAATAAGCGTGGTCCCATTTGGTTGGCTCAGGGGTCCAAGGGCCTTCCAGACCACTGGTAATGGCATCATCCAAAACACCGGAGCCATAGGTATTTTTCCAGCCCGTACTCATTTCTTCAATGCTCGCTCCCGCTGGTTCAACACCGACGAACTCGTCTGGGTTGGCCGCACCGTGTGCTTTTCCAAAAGTGTGTCCACCAGCAACGAGAGCCACCGTTTCCTCATCGTTCATTGCCATCCGACCAAAAGTTATTCGAATGTCATGGGCCGAGCCGATTGGATCGGGGTTGGCATTAGGGCCTTCGGGATTGACATAAATTAGTCCCATATGCGCAGCCCCCAGCTGCCCCTCCAGTTTCCCTTCGGCATATCGTTTTTCATTGCCCATCCACTCGCTTTCGCTTCCCCAATAGATGTCTTCTTCTGGATGCCAGATGTCTTCACGTCCGCCGCCAAAGCCAAAAGTCTTGAAACCCATCGATTCCAAAGCACAGTTACCCGCAAGAATCATCAAATCCGCCCAAGATATTTTTTTACCATATTTTTGCTTGACTGGCCAAAGTAAAAGGCGGGCTTTATCTAAGTTGCCATTATCTGGCCAGCTATTCAGGGGAGCAAAGCGCTGTGAGCCAGCTCCTCCTCCTCCTCGACCATCGCCAATTCGGTAGGTTCCTGCACTATGCCATGCCATTCTGATGAAGAAAGGACCATAATGACCATAATCAGCAGGCCACCAGTCTTGGGAATCCGTCATCAAATCGTAGAGGTCTTGCTTCAGCGCGGCCAGGTCAAGCGATTTGAATTCTTCGGCGTAATTGAAGTCTTTATCCATTGGATTGGAAAGTGAGGAATTTTGTCTCAAAATATTTGTTTTTAGCATATTTGGCCACCAATCTAAGTTGGATGTTCCCTGCCCTGCTACAAATTTTGATGCTCCTTTTCCTGTGAATGGAC
>JBCCSR010000076.1:0-11202 GCA_039199865.1 Bacteroidota bacterium | reverse complement strand
TTCAAAATCATCGAAGGAGTAATCACCGTACTGCGACAATCGCTTGGAGCTGATGATGTGCGTTGTTTCAAAAACGCTGGAATGAGAAGTTTTATCAGAAAAAATCCAGTTGCCGCCAACCTGATCATTCCGATCATAGGCCACCACATCCAGGCCTTCATCCAATAAATTTTTGAGGGCAGTGATCCCCGAAGGACCTGCTCCGATCACACAGATTCTTTTGCTTGACATTTTATTTTTAGACATTAGATTTTTGTACTGGGCCTTTTGGTTTCCCTCAAAGCAAATTCTAGAGGTAGTGATGGTAAAACAGCTTCGCCAGAATCTTAATCAACGCCTATCGTTACGCCTTCCAATGTCTACTCAAAAAATCGTTTTATTTAAGCAATTTCTCTGTGAACACCATTTGTCCGCTTTGATTGATTGCCCTCATTAAGTAGATTCCCCGAGGCCAAAGACTGGTATCAAGATGCTGAATCCCTTCATTCACTAAGGTGGAAGAGATTTTTTGTCCCTGCAAGTTAAAAATACTAATTTCTAGAGATTGTTCCCCCTCAATTTGCAATTGAATAAATTGATCAAAGGGATTAGGATAAATTTTGGCTGGCTTTGGTCTTACCTCGACGGTGTTGGTCGTCACGTCTTCGTAGATCTGACAATCGCTTGGGAGCGGACCAAGTTCGAGAGGTCCCATGGGCATCAAGTCTTTGTCCACCAAGGCTGGATAATCCGGTGCATATCGATAAACTCGGAAAGTAGCCCCTCCGCTATTCTGGTTGCCCTGAGTAACGGCTCCAAAACTCGATATTGGATTGGTGTACCTCCAGACGGTATCTCCGACCACATTGACTTCAAAAAATGTTCCCGTTCTCCCCGCACAAATCAAGACATTACCGTTGGGTTGTTGCTGCGCTCCAGAAACCCGCTGCTCAAAGAAATTACTGGGAGGATCAGACTGATACGTCCAACTCAGCGTATTTGGACCGAAGGCGATGCCTGCTTCCTTGACGTATTGACCATTCCCATCGATTTCTGGTTCGATGATGTCAACAGAAGAAAAATTGCCTTCTGGACGTCCAGGGCCATTATTAAAAATCATGATTTTTCCAGCATCAGGTAAACCTGGCTCAATCCAGTGTGCATCATGTTGTGCAAACAGTTTTTGGTCTTCAGGACTTCCTTGATTGTACATCGCCGGATTTCCCCAACGGTAGAGCAGATCCCCTCCTTTTCCACTGTTGCCTCCACTGTGTCCTGCTGCCTCTTCGGTGGTAGTGCTATGATCGATAATCCATACTTCATTAAAATTTCGGCAGCTCAATATAATTTGATCCAATTCAGGATTGTAATCAATGGCGTTGATGTGATTCCAATCAGCCGTACCTCCTCCCACACTATTGCTCAAAGGAATTTTGTTGAGGTCAATCAGTTCTGGATGGGCTTCAATCACTCCATAATTGGCCTTGGTAGCATCAAAATCTTGAATTAAGTGATCCCAGACATACCATTCCCAGACAATATTGGTCTCATTGTTCTCCAAAACTTCCAGCTCCACGATATGATCTGGCCACAGACCTTCCACGCTCGTAATGGAAAGATCGCGTCCGGCCTCGGTAGCCTCCTCAACCGTTTTGGCTTCCCAGGCTAAGACTAAAATATTGCCATTGGGTAGGTACTCCACATCGTGATGTTGATGGACAGAATCATTGGAATAGTTGAACCCCCACAGCAAATTGCTGTCCCAATCAAACAAAGCTATCCGGCCTCCTGAACCACCGGCGTTGAAACTGTTGGGCACTCGCTCGGCCCTCAACAAACGCCCGTCTTCCAACAAATAGGCTTGCATTGCTGCCTGAAACTCGCTATTCCAAAGGTGGACCAGTTCACCGCAATTGTCAATCAAATGCGTTTGCATCGAACTGGTTGTAGGAAAAAGGGTGTAGCCATTGTAAGCGGTCGAATCGTTGAGAAACAAACCAATGGTTTGCTGTGCAACTAGCGGACACAAGGTGAACAAAAAAAAGAATAAAGCGAAAACTTTTTGCATAATCAGGAGTTTCTAATGGAGTGACAATTTTTGGAACAATAAAATTAAATAAATCTGATATATCTGAATGTAAATTAAAAGGCAATTCGTCTGTTGGTACTTGAATTGTAGAAAAGTAAAAGTAAAAACTCAGTAGATTGACAAAATTAGCGGGTTCATTGAAATTTCTAGCCGTTTCCAGGGGAAATAGGCAACTTGCTTTTTAAGTGCAAATTTACTTTCGATGACAATAGTCGAAATGATTGAATAACAATAACCCTATGAAAAAAATTTACTTCTTCCTTGGGCTAATGCTTGCATTCCAAGCCGTGTCAAATGCCCAGAGTCAAAGCAGTTGGACGGATAAAGAAAATAAAGGACCACAAGTAAAGGTCGTTATAAAAGGCAAAGTACTCGACTCCGAAAGTGGTGATCCACTCGAATTCGCTACCATTAGTTTATTCAACCAAGCCACAAACCAAGTCATTACTGGAAGCATTACTGATGCCGAAGGTCAATTTACCTTGGATGCCCGTCCAGGGAATTTCTACGCCAAGGTTGAATTCATCTCCTATCAAAGCAAAGTGATTGAAAACATTCAGGTCTCTGCCAAGCCGCTACAGCACGATCTTGGCGTCATTCAACTGAGTATGGATGCAGCGACCCTTTCTGAGGTGGAGGTAAGAGCAGAAAAAAGTCAGATGCAAATGTCTCTCGATAAAAGAGTGTTCAACGTTGGAAAGGACCTTGCCAACCGAGGAGGAACTGCTGCTGATATTCTAGATAATGTTCCCTCCGTTACCGTAGATATTGAAGGCAATATTGAATTGAGGGGTAGTGGAAATGTTAGAATTCTGGTAGATGGCAAGCCTTCGGGTTTACTAAGTGTAGATGATGCCAGTAGTCTCCGACAATTGCCTGCTGATTTGATCGATAGAATCGAGGTCATCACCAATCCGTCGGCCAGATACGAAGCAGAAGGACTCGCTGGAATCATCAATATTATTTTGCGCAAAGACAAACGTGCCGGTCTCAATGGTTCATTCGATTTGACGGCGGGCTATCCCGAACAATTTGGTGCGGCAGTTAATTTGAATTATCGGAAAAACAATTTTAACTTTTTTACCAACTACGGAATCACTTACCGAGGAGCCCCAGGTGGAGGAAGCCGCTTTCAAGAGTTTTTTCTCGAAGGAGATACTTCGAATATATCGGAACAAGAAAGAGACATCAATCGTGGAGGCTGGTCCAATAATATTCGCTTTGGTGCCGACTATTATTTCAACGAGAGAAATATACTCACCACTTCTTTTTTGTACAAAATTGCTGATGAAAGCAACTTTACCACACTCAGCTTTAATGATTTCATCAAAACTGGTGGCTCCGATCGAGTCCCAACCAGCATTACCGAAAGGATTGATGAAGAACAAGAAGATGAAACCAATCTAGAATACGCCCTCAACTACAAACGTACCTTCGAACAAAAAGGGAGAGAGTTTAACGTGGTACTATCCTACCTGGACAAAAGCGAAGAAGAAGGCTCTGATTTCACCAACACCATTCTCAACCCTGATCGTAGTCCAAGTGGGCTTCCTCAACTCCAGCAGCGATCTCGCAATGATGAAGGAGAAGATCTGCTGCGTTTGCAAATCGACTACATTCATCCCTTTGGTAAAGATCATAAATTTGAAGTTGGAGGCTTGAGTTCCATTCGTAACATCAACAACAATTATCTAGTAGAGGAATGGAATGAGGACAAATGGGAAAAATTGATTGACTTTAGCAATCAGTTTCGCTATGATGAAGATATCTACGCAGGCTATGCGATCTACAGCAACAAGACCAATAAACTCTCTTATCAAGTTGGCTTGAGGGCAGAATTTTCTGATGTCAGAACGGAATTGATTGAAAATGATTCCATCAATGCTCGTACCTACATCAATCCTTTTCCGAGTGCTTTTATTTCCTACGAATTGCCCAACCAAAACTCGATTCAAATCAGCTACAGCCGACGAATTAAGCGGCCAAGATTTTGGGACCTCAATCCCTTTTTCACCTTCAGTGATGATCGCAACTTTTTTGGTGGCAACCCCAACCTCGATCCTGAATTTACGGATTCCTATGAGTTGGGACACATCAAGTATTTCAAAGCGGGATCACTGGGTTCTTCCTTTTACTACCGCCGTACAACTGATGTCATCCAACGCATTCGCCGGTTCTCTTCTGACGGAACCACTTTTACCCGTCCGGAAAACCTAGCTAGCCGAGATGATTGGGGATTGGAATTCAATTTTTCCTACAACCCCAAAAAATGGTTGCGCTTTAATGGAAACTTCAACTTCTTTAGATCCATCACGGAAGGCGAGGAATTCGGTCGAGCAGACAATTATACCTGGACCAGCCGCATCAATAATCGAACAACTTTGTGGAAGGGAATTGACCTTCAAATCACCTTTAATTATCGAGCTCCCAGAGATACTCCACAGGGAAGTCGACAGGCGGTGTGGTCCATGAATCTGGGTATGAGCAAAGACATTCTCAATAAGAAAGGTACGCTCACTTTTAGTGCGCGCGACTTATTCAATTCCCGTCGCTGGATGTGGACCATCGATCAGGCCGACTTTTTTGAAATTGGTGATTTCCAATGGCGTGCCCGACAATTTACCCTCAGTTTTAACTATCGTTTAAACCAAAAGAAAAAGCGGGGTGGAAATCGTCGTGGTGGCGGTGGTTATGACGGTGGTGGTGGTCAATTCTAAGTCGAAGATTCAGGCGCTTCATCAGTAGTAAAAATCGCTGTCTTCACTCGTTTGCTTTTGCTGCCATCGGGTAGCGTTTCCTCAAGGATCAATGCTTGAGCTTCTGGTAATTCAAACAACTGAGCCAAGTTGCGAATTGGGGCAACAGGTACTCCTCTCTTCTCCGTTCGTTTGAGTAATTCTTGTAGGCGAATCCTTTGAAAAGCTGGCTGAAGCAGTTTATTCAATTGATCCCGATTAGACAGTCGAAGCGCGTTGCTCCGAAAGTCATCCATTGCCAATATTTCGGGTCGATCCAAGCAATGACAAAGCTGTCGAAATTGCACTTCTGTTCCCGGAGCGAGGATTACCGCTTGTTTATCTTGGGTATAAAATATTTCTCCGTAGGGAGCAATATTAGGGTGTCGACTTCCCATTCTTTGGGGCAAATGTTGTGCGTTGAGCCAATTGGTGGCTTGATTGGCTAGTGAAGCCACTCCCGTATCAAAAAGAGAAACTGAGACTTGGCATCCTACCCCATTTTTCAATCGATTCAACAGGGCAATTAAAATGGCCTCTTTAAGTTGATGAGCGGCCAAAATATCCATGAGGGCAACGGGCATTTTTACCGGTCCTCTCCCCTCCTCTCCATTCATTGACAACCAACCCGTTTCGGCTTGAATCACGACATCAAAACCTGGTTTGGGATTGTTTTCACCATATGCAGAAATACTGGCATAAATGAGCTGTGGAAAGCGCTTTTTAAGACTGGAATAATCCAACTGTAATTTTTGAGCAGAACCTGCCTTAAAGTTACTGATGATGACATCTGCCGTTTCCAATTCCTCCATTAGTCTTTGAAAATCCTGTTGATCAGATAAATCGAGAAACATGGAGGTTTTATTCCAGTTGACACTGTGGTAATAAGCAGAGGTCGCTTTTGTTTTGTCTTCTTTGGGCAACTTCCATTGACGGGTGGGATCTCCTCCCGTCTTCTTATTTTCGATTTTAATGACTTGTGCTCCCAATTCAGCGAAAAACATGCCGACTGCAGGGCCAGCCAAAATATTGGCTAATTCTATGACTTTGAGTTCTTTAAAGCAATGACGGAGGTTCATATTTGGAAAGGAAAATGAGTGAGGGGTATAAATGCAAAATGCGCAATCATTGCTGATTACGCATTTTGTTGGCCACAAGGGCTATTGTTGAACGAATTTATTCAGGAAGAAATTTATACAAATTTACCATCCTTTATCTGACCGAGATATACGACATCACGCATCTTCTCGTATTTTTTCATGGTATACTCGATTTCAGCTTTGGTGTCTCGATGAATCTTGATTCCCCGACCGGGACTACCGAAATGATTCAACTCAATGTAGAATCCATCTTTCAATTTCGGTGGCTTTAATGATGGTCTTGCCATAATTATGTATTTTTAATTTCGAAAATAATGACCTTCGTTTAGGTCAAATAAATTTGTCTTACGATTTCGTGATTGGCGTTAGAGGGTTTTGTTTTGTTCGATATACAATTTGGTTGATTATCGCCCAAATTGTAGCACGAAAATACGATTTTTTGACTAGAAAGTCAAGTCCTATTTTTAGCTGATTATCAATGATTTAGGAATTTCATGGGCCTACTTCTATATAACGTATCCCAAGATGAAATTGTTTTATTGACCACAAAAAAGGCTAGAAAAGACAGGAAAATCCATTGAATCAACGTCATTTTACTTTAGATTTTCTCCAATTCCTGGCAAAGCAGCATTCTATTCGCTGGGGTTTAAAACCAGTTGATAGGCATTTTTTTGAGAAAAAACCAGGGTTTGTCGAACTCCTCCTCCAATAAACTTGACAATATTATAATGGCCAGGATTTTCCGCGAAGGATTTGATTGTAAGTTGCCAGTCCTTAATCTCAGCGGGAATATCTTTGGGTTTGAAAGCAACGACAATCTCGTGTTCGGTTGTCTTTACTTGTCCTTTCCCCAGATTGATTACTTTCCCATCATCGGTTAAAATTTGGATCGTCGACTTTAAGTATTTCATCAATAACTGATTGAATTTCAGTGGATTTATTTGACTTATCTTGAGTCCACTGTAGTATTTTTTGAGGGCATTATTCGCCCCCTTGGGAGTAAAATTAATGTCTACTGTCCATTCCCCTTCCGTTTCCGTGATGGTATAATTGGCCATCAAAGGATTGTGCCAAGTCTTGAAGTTATAGCCCAACAATACACTCAAAGCTAAAATTAGGATCGCATTCCGTTTCATCAATTCACCAAATTACTACGTTAAATCTAGAGATAGAACTACTTTGGAAACCTCCAAAATAGGATCATTTTACGTTAAAGTTAACTGATTTTCCACTCTTTTTATTGGAGTTGTTGTAAAATAGATTCTAAGGTAGGTGGATTAGCGACTGCATCTATGCCCCTCGGTACACGTTTATGCGTTCTACGTTCCGCAAAAGGGCACAAAAAGATGGCCTTGCGACAATAAAGAGCATTTGTCTGCCAATTTGAACTAATTCAAAGACTTTCCACCGATATTGTTGTCTCATTCATCAAACTTTAAACTCTATCTATGAAATCCTTTTCTTTATTGCTCTTTATGGGCATTTTCCTCATTTCTTGTAGTTCTTCCGAGCAGGCAGATCAAAAGCCAAGTGAAGCAGCAACGCAAAAAACGCAACAAGTGAAAGCAGCCGATTCAAATCTCGCCAAATTGGGCATTGATACCCAAGCAGACAATCAACTTGGTGGCCTAGAATTGGGTACACTAGCGCCAGATATTGTAGCTAAAGATCAAAATGGAGAAGATTTTAAGCTCAAAACTTCACTGGAAGAAGGTCCAGTCGTCCTTATTTTTTACCGAGGCTACTGGTGTGGCTACTGCAACCAACAGTTGGCAGCTTTTGAAGAAGAATTGGACCAGCTCAAGGCCAAGGGAGCTCGTGTAGTTGCCATTTCTCCAGAAAGTACCGAGTATGCCAAAATGACGGAAGAAAAAACGGGATCGTCTGTTTCCATTATTTCCGACGGTGACCAAAGCATCATGAAATCCTACAAAGTGGCTTTTCAAGTAACTCAAGACTATCAGGATAAGGTCAAGAATTTTGTCAAAAAAGGGCTCACTGAGATGAGCAATAACAGCGCTGCAACCCTCCCCGTTCCCGCTACTTACATCATCGGAAAAGACGGTAAAATTAGCTATCGCTTCTACGATCCGGACTACAGCAAAAGAGCATCTGTAAATGATATTATTGCTGCTCTTTAGCGGAATTTAACGACTAGGTCTTGGATTTTGCCCATGTGTTAAAATGCTAGATTTCCCAATTAAAATCCAAGGTCTAGTCTCAAAATTTAATATCTTACTGAAGATCTATTTTGATCATTGCATAGATAGTTGCCACGCAATGAAACCATTCCGATACTTCTTCCTCCTTGCCCTATTGTTGATCAAGGTCAATTTGACTGGCCAGGAAATCATTCTAGCCCCTGGTCCTCTTTTCGAAGACAGCAACCTACCCCGAATTGATTTGCTTTTGCCAGCAGATTCCCTCAACACCATCCTTGCCCCTGGCAATGAGTTGAGCAATTATGAATTTCAGGCAACCTTTGTGTTTGACAATGGTGTTATCCGGGATACCTTGGAAAATGTTGGGTTTCGACTTCGTGGAAATACCTCCCGGTTCTCATAACAGAAATCGTTTAAAGTTTCTTTTAACACCTATGCTCCCGGGCGAAAATATTATGGTCTGGAGAAGCTCAATCTAAACGGAGAACACAATGATCCCTCCGTAGCTAGAGCAAAAATTTGTTGGGATTTGGCCCGCCAATTGGATATTCCCGGGTCAAGAGCCAACCACATCCAACTCTACATTAATGGAGATTATTTTGGCGTCTATTTGAATGTTGAGCATATTGACGAAGAGTTTGTCCAAAAACGATTTGGCCCAACCCTTGGCAATCTTTACAAATGCCTGTGGCCTGCAGACCTCACCTTTATCAGCAATAATCCAAGTGCTTATCAGTTCGAGTCCGGTGGGAGACGGACCTATGATTTGAAAACCAATACCGTGCAAGACAATTATGCCGACCTCGCGGAATTGATCGACATTCTCAACAATACACCCATCAATCAATTGGAATGTGAGCTGGATCAAGTTTTCAACGTCAATGGTTATTTGAAAGCTGCCGCTTTTGATATCATGATTGCCAATTGGGATGGTCCAATTTTCAATAAAAATAATTTTTACCTCTACCACGATCCAGTAAGCGATCTGTTTGAATACATCCCTTATGATTTAGACAATACCATTGGCATTGATTGGTTTGGGGAAGACTGGGCGTTGCGCGATCTGTATACTTGGTCCAATAGTTGGGAAGAACGTCCACTTTACGAACGATTGATGCAGGTCCCCGTTTATCGAGCCAGATTCACCTATTTCATTCAGCAAATTGCCAATCAACAATTGCTTCCCTCTACTTTGTTCAATCGAATCAATAGCATTAAAGATTTGTTGCAAACCGCCATTGCTGACGATCCACGCTACCCTGCTAATTATGGTTTTGACCTGGATGATTTTAACAACTCTTTTACAGAAACTCTTGATTACAATCATACGCCCCACGGAATTATCCCTTACTTCTCTACTCGACGGGCCTCTGCCTTGAGTCAATGGGAGACCACAAATAGCAGTCCCATTATCCAAAGACTCCGACACAACTTTCCAGATCTAGAAGAGGCTGTTATTATCAAAGCGGAATTGGAAGATGAGAGCATGGTAGAGGCAACACTTTACTACAGTACTGATGGTACATCGTTTCAGGCTGTCCCCTTTCTAGACAATGGCTTACAGGGGGATGATGAAGCGGGTGATGGCACTTATGGAGCAATGCTTCCGGGGGTCGACGTCCCCAGTGAGATTCGCTACTATTTAGAGGTTAATGATGCGGACGGACAATTGAGTCGTGCTCCGGTATGTGGAGAAAAAAAGATTGCGATTGCGATCGAAACGGTTCAGTTGGTCATCAACGAATTCATGGCTAGCAACAACAGTGTTTACGCTGATGAGTGGGGAGAATTTGACGATTGGATAGAAATTTACAACGCGGACAATCAAAGTATCTTTTTAGGCAACTTATTTCTTAGCGATGACCCCGACAACCGATCCAAGTGGCAGATGCCGCCAAAGACAATTAGTCCAGGACAACAAATGATTTTATGGGCTGATGATAGTCCAAATCAAGGCCAAGACCATTGCAACTTCAAACTAAAAGCCAGTGGAGAATATATTGGTATTTACTCCTCTCTCGAAACGGGACTTTCAGTGATCGATAGCTTGAGCTATGGTGAACAAGTAAGCGACTTGTCTCAAGGCCGCTTGCCCAATGGCAGTGGTCCAATACAAGATTTAGCCATTCCAAGTCCGGGAATGAACAACGAAACCGCTACTTCCCTCAAAACGGTCGATGGCATTTTAAACCATCGAATTTCACCGAATCCTTTTCAAAGCTCCATTGCACTATACTTCGAAATCAAAAATTCGACTACAGCCTGTTTAAACATTCGAAATGCAATCGGGCAATTGGTGCAGCAAAAATGTTTTTCTGACCCCACAAATCAAATTGAATTTGAGTGGGACGGAAGGAACCAATCCGGTCATTTACTCGCAGCGGGTTTGTATCGGGTAGAACTCATCCTTGATGAACAAAGGGTAATGAGTACAACGGTTGTGTTTAGTCCATAGAGAATAGCATTCCTTCTTTGGCAATGTTGTAACCTCTTTGTTGAACCATTCGTTGTGCTTCACTATTGAACTGTAAAATAGGATTGGTGTGGTTGAAATGAATAAAGTGAACTTTGGCTCTATCTTTAGCAGCTAAAACATCAAACAGTTGCATGCTCTCCTCCACGAAAGGGTGTGGAATTTCACTCATGTCTCTTCCGGGAATTTCTCCATTTTCAAAAAAGGTACCATCGAGAAAAGCATAATCAACCGCTCGAATCAATTGCAAAATATCGCGATCCCATAAATGCCATTTATCAATATCGGGAATAAACAAAGCCTTTTTGTTTGGACTTTGAATGAGAAAGCCAACCGTTTCGGAAAATTCATCGCGATGAGGAACCAGCAAGGCATCAACCCTCAATTGAGGCGTCAATTGAAAAGAGGAATCGGTCTTTAGGGCCTGCAAACGAATATTTTTCAAGTCGACGAGTTGACTCCAAGGACCGTTGGTTTCCAAGTAAGTTTTCATTCTGGGCATGGCATAAACAGGAACTTCTTTTGCGCCCATTGCCTCCCGGCCAAGATGCATCAATCCCGTGTAGTGCCCGATGTGAGCATGGGTCAAAAAAATCCCAGCAAGGGAAAAGGTTGGGTGTTCAGAGCCGTATAAAAGTTGGTGATGTTGTTGTTTAAAATCGGG
>JBCCSR010000075.1:0-11305 GCA_039199865.1 Bacteroidota bacterium | reverse complement strand
CTAACGCCCACTTGGTTGATATCACAAGTCGTTTCAAAAACTGCGATCTGATTACTAGGCAAAAGACTCGTCGTCGTAATCACCAGACTATCACAACCAAAAATATTTTGCAACAACACCGAATCAACGCCAACAGCGCTCGCATCACAAGTCGTCAGATTCAAATTTTGTACCTCCACGTTGGTCACAATCAGATCAGTGATCACAATACTATCGCAAGCAAGCGTTGTCTGAAAAGTATCTCGATAAGTACCACTAGTGCTGTAGGCCTGAGTCCCTACCATAATACTCTCTCCATCACAAATACTCAAAGATTGATTATTAATGATGGCATCGCTCTCCGCCACGCTAACGGTTAAAATCAGACTATCGCAACCATCGGGATAAGTAAAGACCTCTACCCCACTGAGATTGCCATTTCCATAGATGGTCCCGTTCAAGTTGAAGGTAGCTCCGCTGCACAAAGTAGTATCCAGTACTTCCGTCAGCAAGCCATGTACCACAACGGTCATACAATTTGCATTGGTTCCACAATCATTGGCAACGTCTACACAAACTTCTCCACCTGCCGAATTGGTCCAATCAATGACAATATTATCGGTTCCACTGCCTTGAACAATTTGTGCATCAAGCGGTACAGTCCAAGTGTAATTGTTGATTCCTGGAGTCGCTACGCTTGCATTGTAAAAGCCCGTTTCAAAATTACAAATCAAATCATTTCCGGTAACGATGGGAACCGCTGGTAGATCTTCGACCTGTACATTAAAACAAGTAAGGTTGCTGAGCAAACCACAATTGTTGGCCACTTGTACGCAAATTTGGCCTGCATTCAATCCCGTCCACTCGACAAAGACTTGCTCAGAATTATTGCTCCCTAGAATGGTTCCATTGGTAGGATCAAACCAAGTGATCGAAGTATAAGCGGGATTGGGATCGATAAAGTACAATTCTATGTCGCCGGGACAAAGTAAGTCCTCACCAGTAATAAAGGGCTCAATTGGTAAAGTATTGTTTTCAAAAACATTGATACTCGTCATTTCTGAGGTGCAGACCGTACCGTCCGCAGCAACAGTACTGACTTCCAAGGTATAGGTTCCTCCAGTACAAACCGTAGGATTGGCCGTGTTGCTTCCACTTTGAATAATGCCTCCGTTTGAAGCCAGCCAATTGTAAGTCAAGCCATTTCCAGAATTGGTAAAAGAATTGGCCCCGTTCAATTGTATGCAGTTATTGGCCAAGTTACAATCAATGATAGCAGGAGGGTCAATCAAAGCATCGATGTCATGGACATTGATGGGGACTTCATCGCTTGCTTCGCATACTTCAAAAAAACCAATGTCATCCAAACCAAAATCGTTGCCGCCAACAGCCGTATTTTGATTGAGGACGCAAATGTTAGCGGAAGTAATACTCCCAGAGTTCCAAGTACTCGAAAATTGTTGCCAGTTACACGTGGCAGAGGAAACAGAAAAAAGATCACCGATGGGCGAACCGTTGATAGAGAATTGTAAGATTGCCGGAGAGGTACCTTCAATTGAAGTCGCCCAAGCACTGAATTGATACAAAGTATTGGGACTCACCGTAATTTGTTGGCACCAAACATTTTGTAAATTCTGTGCCCCATTGACTGCCATGAATAACGGGCTACTATTCCCCGTACAAGGAGAGAAATTCGTATGGGTTGCCGCCGCATTGCTCGTAATGGTATAAGCACCTTCGCAACCCAAAGTCCCAAAAGGATTAGTAGGACAGTTTTCAAACATGTAGTCAGAAGTAAACAACACATTTCCCTGTTCAAAGCCTCCATTCTGAATCAGATTCGCATCGTCAACAGACTGCCCTGTCAAAGTATAAGTTGTAGTTGTTGTGATGGTAGCGGTTGGATTTAAGGAAGTGGGATCACTCAAACCAGTCGTAGGGGTCCACTCAAAACCCGCAACATTATTTCCATTGACAAAACCACTGAGTTGGACGGGACCAGCATTGGCACAAATCGTCACATCGGGACCAGCATCAACACTAATGTTACACAGGTTAGCAATTAAAGTAGTCGTAGTAATAACTAAGCTATCGCAGCCCGTACTACTGGGATATAGAATTTGTACTACCCCAACTTCACTTGGATCAAGCGTAGTGAGATTAATGTTAGTGACAATCGTTTGAGGACTGACCTCAATATCGATGCAGGTCGTCCCTCCCACCCCACAAAGGTTATCAGGCGTAGCGCATAATTGTTGATTGCCCAGAGCTCCATTCCAATCTAAAACAACCGTGGAAGTTCCTTGACCGTCTATAACTTGTCCACCCCCAGTTGCGGTCCAAGTATAATTGAGTACAGCTGGATCAAAGTTATCGATATTGTAAACCGGATTGATTTGATCACAAACGTTTAGTGGCCCACTCATCACTGGCGCCACGGGGCTTTGGCTAACATTAATGGGAAAACAATTTTGCTCCAAGTTGGCACAATTATTTTCCACTTGCACACAGATATCCGCAATGGTATTGCTTACAAAAACCACATCTACTGCATTCGTCCCTTGCCCCGAAATGATCGTCATCCCGGAACTTTCCAACCAGTTGATAGTCGTATAAGCTGGATCGGAAATGACGGAGAAACTTTCGGGAATCCCCTGACAAATTTCGATAGGACCATCAATGACTGGCATGGGTGGAAAAGCCATGTTGTCCGTGACGCTTGTCGTGATTGGAGCAGAGTCACAGGTTTGGGTTCCTACTGTTTCTGTTACAACTAAGCTGTAATCGCCAGTATTGCAAATTTCTGGGCTGGCACTCATTCCCCCCGATTGGATGCTTCCCCCATTACTAGCCGTCCATTGATAAGCGACCATTCCCTGTGGATTGAGCGCAGCCCCGTTCAAGGTAACGCATAGATCGGCCGCATTACAATTGATTAAATCTGGTGAAGCGATTTGTGCTACTGGATTCAAAATGGTTACCATGACTTCATCCGTTTCCGTACACACGCTACTTAGCTCCATGTCGTCCAAGGCAAAATCATTTCCCAAAAATCCATTGCCTGAATTTTGGTTGCTTAAACAGATGTTGACGGAAGTGGCTGCACCAGAGTTAAAAGCAGCGCCAAATGGTTCCCAATTGCAGGGGGTACCACCTGCATTAAAAGTTGTTCCAACAGGATTTCCGTTGACCGTAATCTGCAACTGAGGAGGAAACAAAGGATTGAGCGTTGTCACCCAAGCACTGAAGTAATAATCCGTATTAGGACTAGCCGCTAAAGTGGTACACCATACATTTTCACCAACAATCCCATTGCCATTGATCACCATGGATTGTCCGGTTCCATTTCCTAGTGTATGGTCATCGCAAGGGGGTAAATTGCTCCAAATCAAGGCGGGGGAAGTAATTGTGGTATAGGCACCAGGACTAAGAAAACCGATGGGATTTCCAGGATCAATGTAGTTGTAATCACTAGAAAAATTAGTATTTCCCAACTCAAAGTCTCCGTTGGGAATGGGAATTAGGTTGTCGACTTGCTGTGCGTTTAACGTATACGTTTGTGGCATAGCCGTTGTTACGAGTGGCGTTAAACTATTGGGATTACTTAAGCCCGTACTGGGCGTCCAAAAGAATTGTAAAGCATTGCCCATTACTGAACCGTTTAGACTAACGGTACCACCAGTAGCACAGACAGATACATCTGCTCCTGCGTCAACGGTGATCGTACACAAATCATCGGTCGGCTCAGATTCCGTCATTGGAGAAGCACTTTGTAGCGCCCATGCTGCCAATACAAATAAAAAAATAGCTAAATAATCCTTCCTCTCCATATGAATTGAGGCAGTCTTTTTGAAGTTTGTAGCACGTATTGCTGGCTATTCTACAAGACTTTGACTGCCAATCAAAAATAACATTTTCCTCTTGATTTACGCCCTTGTTTAGTAGATTTTTTACGAAAGTAGACTGCTGAACCACTTTTCTAAAAACTCCATCAATGATCCAATCGGCTCGCAATGTAAAGCAAAAAGACTTGGAAAATCCCCTTTCATTCTATTGAAGTCATGAGTTGACGAGCGCAAGCAAATTGGACATAAGATCGAAAATCCCAGTGCCCTCGCTAGTCTTTTTTTACTCCCAAAATAAGCGACCAATGATCAATTGAAGAGCAGCCGTTCCACAAAATGATCAACCAATATCTTTTTTCAATTTAGTGGTTACCTTTTTTTCCTAGATTGTATTAATCCAATGAATTAAAAATTTTCAGTCTTAACGAATCAATTTAGACCAACTGTTTCTGGCCAATCATTTGTCTAAAATCCAAGTAGTAAAAACTATGCTTTGAATTGATTTTTTCAAAGCGGAAACTCAAATAGCATCCAAGTCACTTGGAATGCTTGATCATTGCTATATCATTTCCATAAGACAAAAATTTTAGCGCGCTCAGCAGCAGCATTTTTATTGAACAACATTAAGTAAAGTATTAGACTATGAAAACAATAACAGGAGACCTGGCTTTGTATTCAAAGCAGGTCACTTCAGTGCCATTTCCCAAATACCACTATGCACATCCTCTAGGTATCGGTTTATTGCTTGCGCTTCTATTGTCCTGCAATTATCAACTTGCCGCCCAAATCAATTATTTCGAAAACATCCAAATCACCCCAGCGACTTGTAATGATGACAATGGGGAAATTTACATTGATGCGCCTCCCGATGAGATCACCTTTGAATGGAAAGATGGAACGACTGACCTCAATCGGAATCAACTCCAAGCTGGCATTTACACCATCTCTGGAGAGGATGAAGATGGGTGTATTGAATCTTTGGTTTTAGAAGTTCCGGATATTTCGGGTTGTATGTTCAACTTTGTCACCTGGCAAGTTCCGGTCTCTTTTCCGGGAGAAGGTCCCAAAAAGCCCTGTGTCTATGTCGGCTTTAATTTTACGATGAATGGGGAGCCGGTCCCCCCTGAAGATCTGAACATCACTTGGACTGTAACCGTTCCTTTCCCCTTTCAATACACTTATACCTCCAATGCTCCAGTCATCCCAGTTTATGTTGCAGGGACCATCCTAGACATTGAAGTTTCGCTCAATTCAAAGCTAGAAATCCCCTGTTGCTCTTTTGATGATAAAATCAGTATCACCACCCCTTGTCCTACCATTTTACCTCCTAAGGTTTTTGTCCACAAATGCACATTTAGAAATACTGATGAATTTGGCGTCGTCCCGGGCATTGTCGAGTTGCTGGTCTATGGAGATGGTAGCTGTGGAGGAACAACCGATTTACGAGGCTATATTTTGGATGACAATAACGGGGAACTGATTCCACCGGAAGTCCCCAATTTGGTCAATGGTAATAGTTTAAATATAGACCCTGGCTTTATTCGCTTTAGCCAAAACACCAATTGGGCAGCTGTCCCCAACGGAAGCATCATTACCATCTACGAAGGAGGCCATGCCCTCAATGCCAGCCTGGCCAGTGCTAGCGATCCGACGGATGCTAATGGCGATTTCAACTACATTGTGGCGCTCAACAATGCCAGCTACTTTACGGGATATACTGCTCAGTGGAATAGTGCCAAACAAGTCAGCCCCTACAGTGGATCGGCAATCGCTCCTACTTGGTCATTGATTGAAGCCAGTGGTGGAGCCGATGCCATGCACGTCAGAACACCTGCTGGATTGTACAGCCATGGATTCTCCTATGGACAGACAGCTACTTCCGTTGTCAACAATGAATTTCCACTACACGTTACTGACACCGAGCACAACTACTGTCAAATCCAAATGAATGATTGGAGCGTAACCAATAAGTCTGCTTTCGCCCTTGCACCAATTAGTGGAGGATTTGCCCCCGGGCAAGTCGGTAGCCTATCCTTATCCAACAGTTTGACACAACTGCGCAATTGTGGTAAAAAGGCCATCTCAAAACCCATCGTTCAGCAACAACTCAAAAACGAAATCGGCAATACGCCCCAAAATGGAGCAGTACAAATTTGGCCCAACAATGCAACGACCTTGAATGTCTTTCCCAACCCATTTCAGCAATTCCTCAATGTGGAATATCAAAGTGCCATTCCGGGAGAAGGGCTCATCAGGATTTTGGATGGGCAAGGTCGACTCCTAGAATCCATCAAGGTCAATTGTACTGGTAATCGACAAAATTTGAAGATTGATTTTGCCCAAAAATTTTCGGGTCGGCTATTCTTTATTTTGTTCCAATCGCCTGATGCAACTAGCCAGTCCAAAAAAGTTGTCATGATCAATGCGGATTAAGCGAAAAAGAACAAAAAACATAGGAACACATCAAATATAAAACAATGAAAAAGTTAATTCAATATATACCACTTATTTTGCTTCTGATACTGGCACATCATCCAGTCATTTGGAGCCAACAAACGCCCAACTGTGATGACCAAATCACCTCTCCCATCACCGATGACATGTTCAGTACTGAGGAGACCTCTCCCTGTGATCCGGGAGGGGGAGTCATTTTTTCCTACGACGACTTTGTGTCCTCTTCCAGTGGAACAGATGTCATCTTTGGCAGTACCATTTGTAATCTTACTCTCAGTCCCACCAACAATGGCTGCAATGATGTCACTACCGCCATCCTGTCCAATGTCTATGGTGATATGTCGCTGGATCAGTTAATGGAATGCTTTGATGTGTTGTGCTCGCCACAATTGGACATGGCGCAAGACAATTTCGATGATCTACAAGCTGCTTTTGAAACCGCAGCCAGTGGCCAAGGGGTGGATATCGATGCCATTATTCAAGAGGTAGAAGATGAAGAAGGAGAAGAAACTTCTCAAGAAGAAATCGAAGATTACCTGGAAATTGAAGACGGAGAATTGGATAACCTCGCCCAAAATCTCGCTACGGGAATGGGTGGACTGGAAGATCTTCAAAGCATTATCGAGACTGCCCTTGACATGGGGCCCAGTGATTGTAGTGGTGGATCTATGTGGGATGGCTTAGTCGACGACTCCGATGATCCCATTCCAAAAACCGGAAATAGCAGTGGCAGCAAATCCTTTATTCGAAAGATGGAGGAGAAAGTTGAACAAATGGCACTAGAATACTTTATGAACGGAAACACAGATTTGGGAAAAGATCCCAACTGGTTCCTCGGAGAAGTGGAAGGTTTAGGTGCTGCTGCCAGTGGAACCAAAATGCCCAGCCCCAGTGCAACCTCAACGATCAACTCCGTTAGCTCTGGGGTAAATCTCTACAACGGTAGTGCTTCTTTTAATTTACCGCTCGACAATATTTCCTCAAAAGATGTAGGAGTACCTATCGGAATCAGTAGCCAACCGGGAGGATTGAAGGTGGATGATATGGAGAGCTTGGCGGGTTCTAATATGAATCTGTCTGCGGGAGGAAAAGTCACCAGAGTCGTAAAAGGATTACCCGATGAGTTTTATGGAGACATCAATGGCTATGCATACGGAATGAAGCGAGGCATCAAACCCGTTTCTGAGTTCTTGGGAGTCGATGTCGGGGTCGATATCAAAAAAAGCATGCCCCGGTTCATCAAAAAGATTGTCTGTAGAATTATTCAATACCTCATTGAAGAATTGTTTGACCTCAACATCTCTGGACTTTGTGGCGACATCGCAGACATCGTCTCGGGGATCGGTGCCGATATCGAAGCGGATCCTGCTACGGATGTCAACTTACCTGGGACCTCTCAGTTGGTGGAAAACATCAAAGAGAAATATGGCTTACGTGAAATCAGTGCCGGAGCCAATGTAAAATTGGATTTTTCCTGGAAGCCATTAGAGTTCAACTACGTCAACCTAGACGTCATCATCATTATCCCATTATTTGGAGCCATCGATTTGGTGATTATTCCCAAATTCCGAGCCGGGATAAAGATTGTTGAAGTCCCTTCTCCGGTCGTCATCGACAAAAAAGGAATTGGCTACAATCACTTGACCAATGCCAGTGTCATGGGAGATCTTGGTCTACCAACACTAGACGTCAACGACTTTTATGGTTTGTCTAACGAAGAAAAACTCAGAGTGCTCAACAAAAAACAAAGCACCAAGAAAAGAGAGGACTTTGGCTTTTTCAATCCTAAGGCCAATTACTTTCTCGAAATCATGGCCGACTTTGCCCAATTGTTCAATACCGAAGATGGCGAACCATATCCCGTTCACAATACCGAACAGCTCGATCTCGAACCAGATGAGTACCACTATGAGTTTGGCAATTACTCGGGAAAATTTTATTTCCGTCCCGACGGAGAAATCATTCTCGTTCCCTATCAGGATTTTGAGATATCTACCACCAAAGTACTGGGAAAAATCACCAGTTTCACCTTCCTGACTCCAGAGGGACATCAATACGTCTTTGCCAAAACGGCCACCTCTAGATATGATCATTACAGTCTGCCCACGTCGTTTAGATATGAGGAAATTGGTACCAGTAGGGAAAACTTTAAAAAACCCGTTGTCGCAAAGGTCGAGTATCCGACCTACAAATTCTGGATGGGGATTCCATTGTTCATGGAAGTGAAGAAAGATTACATGACCAATTATTACGTCGAAAAAGGTATGACCTACAATTCTGCCTGGCATATGACTTCCGTACGTTCGCTCACCAGTCAGGAACAAATCAGTGTCTACTACGAAGATCAAGACTTACAACTTCAATACAACGACAGTAAAAATTGGACCTACGCCTTTCCCAATTTCGATGTGGAAGGAGAACAATTTAGTACGATCTACGATCCCGATGTTGGCATTCATTTTAAACCAACACAGTGGGTCAATGGTTTTTCCGAACTCACCTACTCCATGTCTGAGGTTTTTGTCACCGAACCCATCGTCAGGGAAATTAATAACCACCGTGGCAAAAAAGCCCTTTTTACTTACGACTTGGACAATGCCAGTTTACCCGGCGGTAAACTCTGTACTAGAATCGAAGTACAAAAAAACAACAACTTTTACAAGGCCTGGGAATTGGACTACTCGTCTTCCTCCGGTACAGAAACAACGACGTCCTGTGATGGAACCGTTCCCGGAGAAGATGGCTCGGTCAGTCCAGCCTATGCCAATGATTCGGAATACAAACTAGAATTTGACCAAAGCGAAAAAGACCCCAATGACAAGTTCTTCTACAAGTTTCCCGTCGCCGTTGATATTCTCAATGGATGTATCCGCTTTGAGATTCCGATCAAGTTAAAGTTTAACATCAACGACAAAGCTCCCAACGGCTATTACTACATGAATTCGGTCAGTGAGTTTGGTAGTCTGATGCAATTGAAAACGGTTCTTGATATCAGGGATGATCAGGAGCAAATCCGATTTAATGCCGAATTTGCCAGAAACTTCTTGCGGAATGTCAACGAAATTGATGGTGCCGACGAAGCCCACAATATCGCCAAGGTCAACTACATTGGAGATCTAGGTCAGCTGCCCAAACGCTTTAGCATCCACCAAGATATTTGGGGCTATTACAATGGGCAATCCACATCGATGTCTCCTTTTATTCAAGAGGATTATCGCTATCCAGATTTTCACACCCTCAACCCGTATCACAATACCGCTCACTTTGCCTTTAAACATCCTGCCGTAACCGATGAAGCATTTGATGCGGGAAGAAATTGGTCAGCCAGTGTCAGTAATGCCATTATTGGACAAATCGAATCCATTGATTTGGAGACGGGGGCCTTTTTTCAGTACGATTATGACCTACAAGAGTATCCGCTGTACACTGTGAGTAACGGTTCTAGTTACGAAAACATCAACAATGTCATCAATGGACAGTCTGGGGGACTTCGAATCAAGAATTTTACCAAAGGCTCTGGTAATGGCCCCACTAAAAAAACAACATATCGTTATCGAGATCCTTCGGTCATCAACCTTCCGATGTTCATGGATTACCGAGGCTTTTCCTTTGTCTTTAGACCATCGTATAAAAGCAAGGAAAAGAAAATCACCACCAGTTGGAAGCCTACCAATATTTGGCAGATGAACAAAAATGGTTACGTGGGCTATGGAAAAGTAGATGAATTGTTTGATGAAAACTTAGATGATGTTTTTGACAATGGAAAAATCATTCATCAGTTTACCAATCCGCTGATGAAAGAGAAGGACTATGAGTTGATCGAACCCGCCAGCCAAGTACTCTACGTCAAATACAATCGGATTTTTAAATGGGGCAATGAGAATAATATTCAAACGCTGGCTACCAATAATGCCAATCGTTTTGACCACCATATCAAACCCAAGATCGATCGATCGTGGCGATACGGACTGGAACACAAAACCAAAGTTCTCGCTGAGGATGGTACCCTGTTACAAAAAACAGACACCGACTACACTTTCCCGACGATGGACCAAAGTCTCAAGTATCCACTTAGTGACATGTATCAACATTTGCACTACGGCTCCTATCGTGACTTTGTAGACGAAGGTAATTTGTACAACCAAATCGTTGATGTTGGAACACGCTGTATGCCACATCGCTTTGCGCAAATCATTCGATTTATTGTCAAGCATATCATTACCGAACATCCTTATCGCTACGTGCAAAAATGGTTTCCTCATTCCGAAATCGAACTCAAGAGTGAAAAGGTAGAAATGAACAAATCGATCACGACCAATTACTTCGTCGATGGCAACAATAAAGTTACAACTACCTACACTTATCACAACAACGCAGAGCGAAAAATCAAGGAAGTGACCCAGTCTTTTTCCAATGGACAATCTAGTGGAACGGAGTATGTCTACGCCGATAATTTTACGAACAACAATAGCAATTATCCTTTTATCGAAGAGGGAATCATGATGACGATGGACCAGCAATTGAATTACGAGGTGCCAGTAGTGAAGGTCACCAAGCTAAACGGAACTCCTGTTAGTGGAAGTGCAATCAATTACTTTAAAGCAGGAAGCCGTTATTTACCAAAAACCGTTTGGGGAATCCGAGAAGGCTCATTTGCACTTACTGGCATATTCGATCAATACAACAGTAATGGAATGGTTACCAATTACCGCTTGGCCAAGTATGGTACCAGTACAAATGCTGCTGATTACGACTTTTTTCCTGAATTTATCTTGACTTGGAATAATAATTTACTATTAGAAACTCGAACCTTCGGAGATTTTACCACTGAAAACGTCTACGACGTAAACGAAGACAATCTCTGTCTACTAGAATCATCAATTGATGCAAATGGCCTTGTAACCAATTATACTTTTGATGATCGAAGAAGATTAGAGTCCATTGGCAGCCCAGGAGGATTACAAACTCAAACTTTTACTTACAATATGAATCCGTTAAGTACAACAACAACAACGACCTTTTCGGAT
>JBCCSR010000074.1:0-11344 GCA_039199865.1 Bacteroidota bacterium | reverse complement strand
TTAAATCAAAGTAATATTAATTCATCTGTAAAGATGATATAATTCACTAGTCTTTTGACCATAGCAACAATGGCTCTGGTTTGAATTTGGCCCAGTTCGTTTCTTCCGACTCTTCGGTATTGTAGACCAAATAACGAATCTTACGTTTGATCAAGCCCTCTACTTTTTCAATCAAATTGATCAGATAGCTCTTATCGACATTGCCAACAAAAATTAGGTCAATAATTTGGCTGTCAATTCCTCTGGAAAAGTCACCAATCAGATAGACCTTATCGACATCCCCCAGGCGTTCAATCACCGTTTCGATAATTTTATCAATGCCAATATGCTTTAAGATGATGTTGTGCACCTCACGAAATAAAGGATGCTTGGTATTGGCTCGAAACATTTTTTTGTTGCCATTGAGAAAAGAAGACAACATCCCCGCTTTTTCTAGCTTGTTTAGCTCTAGCCTAATCGCATTGGTCGATTCTCCAAACTCTCCTTCTAAGCCTCGTAAATAGGCGGTAGTGTTGCTATTAAGAAAAAACTTTAATAACAGTTTGATTCTCGTTTTCGATGAAATTAAGGTTTCAATCATAAATTTACAACACAAAAATGAGCAACAAAATTACTCAATTACTGATCATTATAAAATAAAACGTCGCAAATTTAATAAAAAAATGAAAGGAGAAAAGTTAAATATTCAAATTTTTGAGTAAAATAAGTACTCAAATAACAAAAATATTGAATTTGTGCTATTCTTGCATAATATTCCGAAGCGTTCTACGACCAATCAACCAAACCACGGCAAAGAATCCTCCCAAAAAACCGCCTAAAATCAAGCCTCTGAGTCGAGAGTCTTTATTGGCTTTAATTGGAGCAATGGGTCGATCAATCAATTGCACGAAAGGGGTCTTATTTTTAAGGGTAAAATCAGCTATTTCCAGATTTTTTAGCGCCTCTCCATACATCAAGTTCAACACTTGAATGTCTCTTCTCAATTGTTGCTCTTTCAAGGCATCTTTTTTGGTCCAAATGCCTAGGTTAGAATCTCGATAATTGGCCAAGGCATATTCCTTACCAGAAAGCAAGCCATAGATCGAATCTACTTTACTTTGAACCACATCAAATGTTTGCTGCTGTTTCTCAACTGATTTTTCGATGTAAAATCTACTGAGTTCTTCAAAGATCCAATGCGTCAATTTCAGAGAGAGGGCCTCATTAACTGACTCTGTGGTCAAACTCATGATGCCCGTATCATCATCGTATTTGGTTCCATAAATTCCCTTGGTTTTTTCTCCTCCAACAACCTTCTTGTAGATTTGCTTGAGGGCCCGATTTTGGGTGCGATCAAAACGATCAAAATGATCGTGCTCGAAAACAAACTGCTTCAATCCGGTGGTATCGTCCTCCCATTCTTCATGGAAATCATAGAGGTGAATGATGGCATTAGCCAGAAAGTCATTCCCCTTCCCTTCGACAATAGACTCTTTTTTGAACAGCGCTTTCTGAATGATCCTTCTGGATTTCGACAACTCTAGCACTTTATCCAGGTTAAACTTTCCTTTTCCTCCTCCACCCAATCCAAACTGACCTAAAATAGCGTTGATTCCTCCGAGGGAATTGCCATCCTCTTGATTGATCATAAAAGTGAGTTTGGCAGGATAGGTTTTGGTGGAAAAATGGGCCTTCAAAAACAGTAATGCTCCTCCCAACAAAGTAATGAGCACCACCCATTTCCAATGGTTGAGTACTTCTTGAAACATTGCCTTTAACTGTAAGATGAGTTCCCTTAAAGAGATCTCTCCTTCTTCAATTTGTGGCCTGCTTTTGTCGGTAGTGTCCATACAATTTTATAAAAATGATCCGCTACTTATTCGAGCCCTTTCTCAATCCAATCGCTGCACTAAAATGACCAGTGAAAATACTGCTGTCGCTTGTGCAATGGAGTTGGCAATGACTTTTCCCCAATCTGTCGGTTCTTTTTTCCTTTCTCCACTATCTTTTTCTTTTACTTTTGGGGGCTTGGCACCAATACTAATGGTCGAACCTTCTCTTACATCGGGATAATTTTTGAAAAATAAGAAGCCGGTCGTCCTGTTAATTTCACCATTGGGATGCTCCACAGCAACCAGACTTTTTCTCCCATTTTCGCCAATTCCTCCCGCGTAGGTATCAATGTAATATTTGGCGTTTTTTCCTTTTTCGTAGGGAACATTGATCTTTCCAGCACGCAACATCTTATCGGGATACAATTCCAAGGCTTTTGAGTTGCGTACCTCAATACTCACTAAATCTTTTCTCTTGGGAATGGTAATGACATCTCCTTTTCTAAGGATAATGTTAGAAACCGCCCCTGAATTCTCAATGACTTCATCTAAGCTCAATACAACTACGCCTTGTACCGATTCTCTCACCAGAGTAGCCCCAGCAGGAAAGGCCTCTAATGACAATCCTCCAGCTCTTTGCAGCAAACTAGATAATTTTTCATTTGGGTTGATAATCGGATAGGGGCCTGGATATTTAACTTCACCCTGTATCGTCACCAATCGCTGCAATTCAAAATCGGGTACAGCACGTACCATCACCTGATCGAAGGGCTGCAGCTCAAAATCATTCCCCTGCACGGTAAAATCATCATTGATATCCAGTGTAGCCACTACTATTTGTGTAGGCTCATTCTTGACAATTTGTACCCTAAACACTTCGATGCGATTACTGGCAGCCTCTAAGCTCAATCCTCCCGCCAAAGTCAGCACATCCGACAGATCTAAACTTTCATCAAAAGGAAACTCTCCCGGATTTTTTACAGAACCCGCCACCCTGACAACAGATCTATTGATGAAGGTTTGTTTGGAATAAACTTGCAAAAGGTCTTGTGCTTGCAAGATCATGTTGTCTGGTGAACTGGCATTGGACAATGCGGCGACCAAATTAATTCTAATGTATTCTTTCTCTTTACCATCTACCGGATTTCTACGATGGATATAGGCAAAATCAGTCGCTTCAGGCTTAATTCCACCAGTCAATAAGATGGCATCTGCTACTCGAATACTTTGTTCTGGATCGTAAACCAAGGGACCAGGCCGGCGAACTTCTCCTGCCACCTCTATGCTTTCTTGATCAGTATAGGTCGTCTGTGAAAGAATCCGTAAGCGATCACGGGATTGTAAAGGATAATTGAGGGCGTTGTTAGGATCGTTGAGGATGACATCAATATTTAATTTTTCGTATTTGATGCTTCCATCTTCCCGAATGCGAATTAAGAAAGCAATATCTCTCCGAGCAAAATTTTCTAACCCTCCACGGGCAATCAAATCACTCACCCGCATGCCATTTTGCAGCTCATATTTTCCTTCTAATCGTACTGCACCACTAATTTCCGCAAAGTTCTCGTAGGCTTTTGGAATTTCTAAAACGGTCACTAAATCTCCGTTCAATAAAGTAAAATCCCCTTTATTGGCCTTCAAATCATTCCAGTTCAGATCAAAAATTTTCTCCTCATCATCAATGTATCGCTTTACTTGGATGTTGCCCTGATAAGCATTACTACGAAAACCACCCGCATAGTCAATGAGTTGAACCAAATCCTCATCATCCAATAATTCGTAACGCAAAGGACGCTTAACTGCCCCCTCAAGGCTAACTCGTTTTTTGAAAACACCGACGTGAATGATATCGTTGTTGGTCAAATAATACTCCTCTTGGATACTGGGATCCATCATAAAGCGATAAACATCGATATTTTTGACGGTACCATCTGTGCTAATCAGACGAATGTTTCTGATGCTTCCAATTTTAGAGGGCCCTCCCGCTGCGACCAAGGCATTGAAAGCCGTATTACGAGCAGAGAGATTGAATCCTCCAGGATTGAAAACCTCACCATATACATTGACCGTAATGTTGCGCAACTGATTGATATTGACCTCAAATTCTTCGGGACGGAATTGATAATACTGAGCAAAGCGGCGACGTAAAAGTGTTTTGGCTTGACCAAATGTGAGCCCTTTTAAGGTAATTCTTTGCATTCCGGAGGGCGTAATGTACCCCCCTTCATTGATTTCGTGCGTTACATCTTCCTGAGAAATACCCCAAATGGTAATATTGAGTTTATCCCCCGGGCCAAGTACATAAGAATCAGGAGGTCTATTATCAGAAGAGGAGTTAAAAACTTTTAGGCTTTTATCCCGAAACAACTGCTGACCATATATTTTACTGGGAGGAATAATTTCATTGGCTGCTTCTATCAGTTCCTCGGTAATCGCTTTTTCCAGATTCGCGCCATCTTTTACTGACTCATTGATTTCTTCGACAGCATCTTTGGCCACTTCTTTGATTTCTTTTTCCAGAACCTGCTCTGTCGTTTTTTGAACTGCTTCAGCATTTTCCTCCTCTAATTCTTTGACAATTTCCTCAAGAGTTTCCTCCAACATGGGCAATTGGCTGGCATCAATGTTATTGATATCAATGCCTTTTTCAACCAACTTCTGTCGAACATCCTCTTCTTTTAGGCCTCTCCTTTCTAGTTCTCGGCGGATCGTCGCTTCATCGATTGGGACATTCTGAGCATACAAATCAGTAGAACAGACCAATATCATCAATAGAAAAATACCAAAAATTCTTTTCATAGTTTGTGTAAACCGTTCGATGTATTCCCTAAAATTTTGGCAAAAGTAATCAGTTTATCCTAAATCCAATGATTTTTTAACGCATTAATATCTTTTATAAGATATTCTTCCTTGATAACGCGAAAAAAACGAGTATTTGGCCTTACTCCAGTGGTAGTAAAACAAGCATTTGGCCGCTAATTTTTAAGGGAAAAATGGACACTTTTAGGGGTTCACCACAAGTCACGAGTGATGGACCCTCCATTGGGATAGGAAAATGAAATCTTAGGGTTCGTAAGAATTTCCTCTGGAAATTCTTACGATGGGAACCTAAAATCTGGTTGCTCAACTCCTCCTGACCAACTAGACATCGTAGTTTAAGCTCGGCGCCAACCAACGCTCCATCTCTTCTACACTCATTCCTTTGCGCTCAGCATAACTTTCGACCTGGTCTTTAGAAATCTGTCCCAGAGCAAAGTATTTGGATTTCGGATGAGAATAGTACCAGCCACTCACTGATGCAGCCGGGTACATAGAGTAACTTTCGGTCAAAAAAATTCCTGTATTTTCTTCCACCTCTAGCAATTCAAAAAGGGTAGATTTTTCGGTATGGTCTGGACAAGCAGGATATCCAGGAGCAGGGCGAATCCCTTGGTATTCTTCACGAATCAGGGCGTCGTTGTCCAAAGTCTCTGTATTGGCATAGCCCCAAAGTTCCCTTCTCACTCGTTCGTGCATCCGCTCAGCCAATGCTTCAGCGAGGCGATCGGCGAGTGCTTTGAGTAAGATGGCATTGTAATCATCGTGATTGTCTTCAAATTTTTTGACCCACTTTTCAATACCAATACCAGTTGTCACCGCAAAAGCACCGATATAATCTTCTTTTTCAGTGGCTTGGGGAGCAATAAAATCAGTCAAACTAATATTGAACTGACCGGGTGCTTTTTGTCTTTGTTGCCGCAAATTACGAAGAACAGCTTTGACGACTTGTCGATCTTCACCCTCGTACAGCGCAATGTCATCTTCGCTAATACTATTAGCGGGAAAGAGTCCGATAACAGCTTTGGCCGTCAACCATTTTTCATCAATAATGCGTCGCAACAAGCTCTGGGCATCGTTGAATAATTTTTTGGCTTCTGTACCGATGATTTCGTCTTCAAAAATAGCGGGGTATTTGCCTCGGAGTTGCCAGCTGGAAAAAAATGGCGTCCAGTCGATGTATTCCGTCAATTCTTCCAAAGAATAATCCGTAAAAACTTTGAGCCCCGTAAAGCTAGGCTTGGGTGGTTCGTAAGCCGTCCAATCGATCTGTAAAGTATTGGCCTTGGCCTTGTTGTAAGTCAAGTATTTTTTATTGGATTTTCTATTGCCCCTCAACTTGCGAACCCGCTCGTATTCGGTTTTGACTCCATCCACAAATTTGTCTTTCGTTCCATCCTCCTTACTGAGCAAAGCACTGGCCACCCCCACACAGCGGGAAGCATCGAGTACGTGAACCACTGCTCCAGTATATTTGGGCTCAATCTTTACGGCAGTATGGGTCTTTGAAGTCGTCGCCCCTCCAATCAACAGAGGAATTTGAAAGCCTTCCCGCTCCATTTCTGAGGCGACGTAAACCATTTCGTCCAGAGAAGGAGTAATCAAACCACTCAGTCCAATGATGTCAACATTTTCCTTTCTCGCTGTTTTTAAGATTTGATCACAGGCGACCATAACACCCATATCGATGATTTCAAAATTGTTACAGCCCAAAACGACACCTACAATATTTTTTCCAATATCGTGAACATCCCCCTTGACGGTTGCCATTAGGATTTTCCCCTTTGAACTTCCTCCACCCGCATGTTTGGACTCCTCAATGTAGGGAGTCAAATACGCCACGGCCTTTTTCATCACCCGAGCACTTTTCACAACTTGAGGCAAAAACATTTTACCGGCGCCAAAAAGGTCACCAACGACATTCATTCCATCCATCAAAGGGCCTTCAATCACGCTAATGGGCTGTTCAAATGATTGTCTGGCCTCTTCTGTATCATCCACAATAAATTCGGTAATTCCCTTGACTAGGGAATGCGTCAGCCGTTCTTGTAGATTTCCCTCTCTCCAGGAAAGGTCTTTTTGTAAAACTCTACCTCCCCCCTTCACGCGTTCTGCGTAATTGGTCAATGCCTCAGTAGCATTATTGGTTCGATTGAAAAGGACATCTTCTACCAGAGTGAGTAGTTCTTTGGGAATATCCTCGTAGACCTCAATCATTCCCGCGTTGACAATCCCCATGTCCATTCCCGCTTTGATGGCATGATACAAGAAAGCGGAGTGCATGGCCTCTCGAACGACATTATTTCCACGGAAGGAAAAGGAAATATTACTCACCCCTCCACTTATTTTTGCCCCCGGACAAGTTTCCTTGATTCGCCGAGTCGCTTCGATAAAATGGATGGCGTATTCATTGTGTTCCTCAATTCCCGTTGCTACCGCAAATATGTTGGGGTCAAAAATGATATCTTGGGGTTGAAAGCCTACCTTTTTAGTTAAAATTTGATAGGCTCTTTGACAAATCTCTACTTTTCGTTCTGTCGTGTCGGCCTGCCCTTTTTCGTCGAAAGCCATGACAATGGCCGCAGCACCGTAGCGACGTACCAGTTTGGCCTGGCGAATAAATTCTTCTTCTCCTTCTTTCATCGAAATGGAGTTGACGATGCATTTGCCCTGAACACATTTCAAACCAGCCTCGATGACATTGAACTTGGAAGAATCGATCATGATGGGTAAACGGGCAATATCCGGTTCTGACATGACCAGATTGAGGAATTCGACCATGGCTTTTTCAGAATCCAGCAAACCTTCATCCATATTTACATCAATGATCTGTGCGCCACCATCGACTTGATGCTGGGCAACGGAAAGGGCTTCTAATAAATCACCCGATTTGATGAGTCGAGCAAACTTCCGAGAACCCGTTACGTTGGTTCGCTCTCCAACATTGACAAAATTGGTGCTCGGACGAATGACTAATGGTTCCAAACCACTGAGTTGCGTGTAGCCCGGGACTGTAGGAATCGCTCTAGGCTTCACTCCTTTGACCCCTTCCGACATGGCTTGAACATGACCAGGGGTCGTACCACAACAACCTCCGATAATATTGACGAATCCACTTTTGGCAAATTCCCGGATGTATTCCTCCATTTCAGTTGGTTCCTGATCGTATTCTCCAAACTCGTTGGGAAGACCAGCATTGGGATATGCACTTACGTAAGTATTAGCCACTTTTGATAAGGCTTGTAAGTGAGGCCGCATTTCTTGCGCCCCCAAGGCGCAGTTGAGTCCAACCGAGAAAAGGGGAATATGACTGACCGAAATCCAGAAGGCTTCCGCTGTTTGTCCCGACAAAGTACGACCACTGGCATCGGTAATGGTGCCTGATACCATGATTGGGAGTTGCTTTCCTCTTTCGTCAAACAATTGATCGACCGCAAAGAGGGCAGCCTTGGCATTCAAAGTATCAAAAATCGTTTCGATTAGAAAAATATCGGCACCACCATCCATCAAACCACGAGCTTGTTCGTAATAGGCATCTTTCAATTCATCAAAGGAAGTGGCCCGATACCCTGGATTATTGACATCGGGGGAAATGGATGCCGTCCGATTGGTGGGCCCCATCGCACCAGCGACGAAGCGAGGTTTGTCTGGATTTTGCTTGGTGTATTCGACCGTTGCCTTTTTGGCAATTTTAGCTGATTCTAGATTGATCTCGTAAGCCAAATCCTGTAAATCATAATCTGCTTGAGCAATGGAGGTAGCACTAAAGGTATTGGTCTCAATGATATCTGCCCCAGCATCCAGATAGGCTTTGTGAATGGCTTCGATGATATGTGGTTGGGTAATGGATAGCAAATCGTTGTTGCCCTTGATGTCCCGATGGAATTGGGCAAATCGTTCTCCACGATATTCCTTTTCTTCCAAATGGTACTCTTGGATCATGGTGCCCATTGCACCGTCAATCACCAATATACGTTCTTTAATAGCTTCATGTAATCGACTCATCGCGTATGTGTTTTGGTAAACTCTAATAAAAAAGCCTCACTCCTGGGCATCGGTAAACCTTGGAGGGACTAGATTTTGGATGCTCTACACCATGATTATCGGTCAGAAATGATGGTGAGATCAACGTTTTTCGGCGCCCAAGCACCAAATTTTAGCATCCAATTCCTTTCTTAGTCGAATTTGAACCCCAAAATTAGGCATTCTAGGGCTTAAACACCAGAAAAATCAAAGCTGTTTAAGCGGATGGCTAAAAATCCAGATTGCGATTGGCAAAATTATATCGTACACCTCCTCCAAAGTACGATGTCGTTCGATCTAAATCATCATTCTGACTATCCTGTCGTCGATAAAAGTAATTGAGTTCTAAAAAGAAATTATGGTACAATTGATAGCTCAAATCCAAACCCGTAATGAGGGTATTGGTAGCAACGCCTTGCCCGATTTCATTACCAAAATCATTGACACGGGATAGATAGGAGAACAAAATATTATTGCCCCAATTAGCGCCGGGAGCATCTTCCCCATAATCGGCAAAAATCAGCCGACCTTTCAGCAACCACTTCTTCCCAATTTGGTAGCGGGATAGGAGCACCACTTCGCGAAAATTAGCCCCAAGTGGATGCGCCAGGGCTTGGTCGTAGTGGCTGTAACCAGCAAGACTATCGCGATGAGCATAGGTGTAAGGACGAGCCAAATTGAACTCCACCTGGGCATCGAGATGATCTACTCCCAACACATCAATGTATTTCAAACCCAACTGAATGGCGTATTTATTGCCCCACCAACCTCTTCTCTCGACAAACAACTCGCTAAATTTGAGTTCGTCTAGTAACAACTGACCATACAGTGAAAAGCGTCGAAACAAATTCCATTTAAAATCAACGCCTAAAAAAGCATTGTCTGCACTGCCCAGTGCTTGTTCTACGGTCCGATAAAAAATAACGGGATTGAGATACTGTAATTCAAAATTATTACTGCGATTGAAAACCACGGCTTCGTATAATCCGATGGTCAAGTTATCCAAAACATTGATGCTCAGATGATGGGCAGCCATATACTTTTTGGGCAGTAATGGATTGCCTCCACGATCCCCCACCCCTGTAGCACTCAGTTCGGTAAACAAAGTCTGATAATGAAAACGCCACACTCGAGCATTGAATTTGAGGTAAAAATAATTGTTGCCAAAGTCAGAGAGAAAGACCGATCGATAGCCATTGCCCAAAAAGTTACGCCCATGCCCAAACTGTACATTAACGTGTTTGGAAACATTGAACCCGATATATCCTTGAGACAACAAAAAATCATTGGCTTGGCCAATATCAAAAAGACGGCTCTCAAAAACTTTGAAAAATCCGGCTCCCGGGATCGCCTCATCGCGGGCAATTCGATCGCGTACATAATTGGGGAAACGAGCTTGAGATTCAAGAATATTAAAATGCAAGAAAATTCGATCGTCAATTCCTCCGCGCACTTCTATTCCCCGCTGGTTCAAAAACAAATAACCATCATCATTGGAGCGATACATTTTAAAATTGAGAATGGGATTGATCTTCAGGTAGAAGTGCTCTTTATTGAGCTCAAACAAATTGGCAGGCGTCTTATAAAAATGTTTGAACAGCGGTTTTTTGCTTTCAATGTAACGATCGCTTTGAACTGAGCTGATGGAACTCTCTACTTCTTCAATCGTATAAAAGGTATTGGTACTGTCTACATATACCTTGCGATAGGCTTTTCCACTTCCCGTCAGGGTAGTTGGAAATGTTTTAGGTTGTAAACATTCATTGTTGTCCTTAAAAATATAGTAGAGATCGCGTCGATCTTTGATGCTGAGCGGAACCAAAGCCGTATCAATCGCTATTGCGTAATTGGTCACGTCACTTCTGAGGTAATATTTCAACCCTGAATGAAAGGGAGCAGGCAGCCCCGTCTTGATCTCAAGACGATCCATGATGTGGTAAGTCTCACTCCCCAGAGGTACTCCAGTGTGCTGAGCTAAAGCCCAAAAAGGAAGGCTCAAAAGGAGCAATAACGCAATCGGTTTGTTCATACGTAGTCTATTTGGCGGTTCTGATCAACGGTTCTGATCAATTGTTGGGCAAAGGTAATAAACCTCAGTACTTTTTGAAAAACAGAAACTTGCTTTGCAGATCTCTAATTGAAAAATCCAAAAGTCCAAGAATCCAAAGGCCTTCTATCAATTCTTAGGAGAAAGCCCTACTGGCCAAATCAATTGACTTTGTGGAAATCCAATGAATCAGTTGGTTTATTGCTGATTTCTCCCCTTTCTGAATCAGAAAAAAAGATCTATTATTAGACCTTATTACGAATGATGTTACATGTAAGAAAATGGATCATTTGCCGCGACTCTGCCTCACCCATTCGCCTTAATAGCCTCCGGCTATTAGGCTGTACGTGTTCATTGATTGACAACAAAGCATCTCATTTCCTTCCTTTACAAAACGATTCGTAATAAAGTCTACTGAAGGAAAAAAATAATAGGAAAATAAGCAAAAGCAATTTGTATCTTTTACAATTTAGTGCCAACTTTGCGAATCGCAAAATGGTCCGATCAATAAAAGAAGACCGTTTTGGGGAATACAGATCGTGAAAGCGTCAGCACTTCGAAGCATTTTAGAAGTCAGCACCCAAATTTTCTCGCAAAAAAGAAACAACAGATTGAACATTAATATTTTATCTAATATATTTGCAGC
>JBCCSR010000073.1:0-11461 GCA_039199865.1 Bacteroidota bacterium | reverse complement strand
TCAATTCCAATTTGACCATTACCAGTTACAATTGGGTCTTTGGTGATGGAAGTCCCAGTAGTAATTTGGCCAACCCTTCGCACACCTATGAAGAAGGAACTTTTAATGTTTCGCTAGCAATCGAAACCAATATTGCCAACTGTAATACGACGGGGATTGTAGATACCGTTCAAGTATTGAATGCCCCAGCGGTAAGTTTTACCACTGATCCCAACCCGCCAACGTCTTGTAGCGGACCATTTACCGTTGCATTTAACAATACAACGATTGATGAGGAAGGATTGTCTTACCTGTGGATTTTTGGTAATGGGGATACTTTGACGGTGAGCGATCCTGGACCCCAGACTTACGAAGAGGATGGTTTGTACAATGTATCCTTGACGGTAACCAACTCCATTAATTGTAGCAATACTTTTACCAGTACCATCAATGTGGGCAATCCAGTAATTGATGTCAATGCTCCAGATACGGTGTGTGTGGGAGAATTGTTCTCTTTTCAAAATAATTCAGCCTCAGGGGCTTATGCTTGGGATTTTGGTCCTAACGCCAGTCCACAGACTGCCAATAGTGCGGAACCCAACGTAACCTTTCTGTCGGGTGGTGATCAAACGGTCAGTTTAACCCTCACGGGCGTCGGAGGCTGTACTTCAACCAGTACCTTTACTATTTTTGCCGATGAGGTGGATGCTACTTTTACTTCAGATCCCACATTTAGCTGCTCTGAACCGCTTACCATTAATTTTACTCCGGTATTTACCGGAGAAGCGACCTTCGAATGGCTTTTCCAAGACGATTCTACTTCCATGGAAATGAATCCCACCCATGATTACTTTAATGATGATACGACGATCCATTCAATCAATGGTCTGTTGGAATACGAAACGACTTTGACCGTAACCACACCTTCTGGTTGTTCGGCTACCTTCTCTCGTATCGATACGTTGCACCAACCAAATGCTTTGTTCATGCCCGACACCATTTCGGGTTGTGCTCCTTTGAGTGTGATCTTTTCAGACTCTAGTAGCTCTTTTTCCAATATCGTTTCGTGGGAATACGATTTTGGTGATGGTACGGTGGAAAGTTTCACCAATGATGATGACGTCACTCATGTTTTTACCAATCCTGGAGAATATGATGTGGTTTTGAATATTGAAAATGCCAATGGTTGTGTAGACACGTCTTACACCGTCACCATTGAAGTGGGAGATGTCATTACCCCCGATTTCATGGTAGACCAAACGACGGTTTGTCCGGGAGATACGGTTCACTTTACCGATCTGACCCAATCGAATGATATCGATGCTTGGCATTTCGACACGGAAGGGGGAAGAAGTTTCCACTGTTTTGATCAAAACGAATTGTTCTATGCTTTCGATAATGTAACGGGACCTCAAGATGTTACCCTGACCGTGGAATATAATGGTTGTTTTTCATCTCTAACGCAGGAAGATTTGATTCAGGTGAATGGCCCCATTGCCCTTATCGATTACGAAATAGATTGTGAAACTCCCTTCAACGTAGCCTTTCGGGATTCGAGTATGGATGCCACTATGGTCACTTGGGAATTTGGCGATTCTACCATGAGCACGGTAAACGATATTGTCCACGTCTACGATACGACGGGCGATTACACGGTCTTTTTGACTGCGGAAAATCCAAATACTGGTTGCCCTGCCTCCGTTGATTCGCTGACCGTTTTCATCAGAGATATCGAAGCTGGAATGACGGTAGATTCTTTCATTTGTATTGGAGACATGGTAGATTTGGATGCGAGTTTGTCAACCGATGTCGAAGCTAGTTGTTGGAAAGGTTTTGATTGGCATTTTTCTCCGGGGCTTGGTCGTCCAATTACAACGCAAGACACCATTGTCGATAAGGTCTTTAATACGCCAGGAGACCATACGGTATTTCTGGTCACCACAGACATCAACGGTTGTCGAGATACCACGGAACAAGACGTTTGGGTTTTCAGTGGAATGCCTGATTTTACTTTTTCTGATGATCCTGTTTGTCTGCCGGTCTCCATTGACTTTATGGATATGAGTACGGCAGATACGACCATTGTGATGTGGGAATGGGATTTCGGAGATATGGCCATGTCGACGGATACCAATCCAAGTCATTCCTACAGTAAACCGCCAAATTCTATTTCCTCCATTCCGGTAACGCTAACGATTACCGATGCGACGGGCTGTCCTTTTCCGATTACGAAAAATCTCCAAGTCTACGAACCCTTCAGTGTGATTACTGCTGATCCTGGAACGGATGTTTGTGTTGATACTGAAATCAGTTTTATGGCCAGTGATTTTACCCAGCAAGGCTCTAGCTTAACTTGGGAATGGAATTTTGGTCCAGGCAATATGAGTACCAATCAAAATGAGACCTTCCTCTACGATATACCGGGTTCATTTGATGTTATTTTGAATATTCAGGAGATTGCAACGGGTTGTCAGAACTCGGATACCATCACCGTTAACGTACAGGCTTATCCAGAGGCCAACTTTACTACTAGTGTAGATGGAATCGATCCCCTTTGTGCCCCGGTAAACATCGACTTTATCGATGATTCCGATTATTTTGGAGCACCCAGGAATCTTCCCGTTTGGAATTTGGACAACGGCATTGTTGCAGATGGCAATCCGGTATCTTCCTCCTTTGATCGAGGGACCTATGATGTTGAATTGTTTGTAGAAACTAGCTTTGGCTGTCGCGATAGCATTATTCGTAGCTTTGATGTGATTGGACCAGAAGGAGACTTTACCATGAGTGCGACCGAAATCTGCCGTGGCGAGTCCATCACCTTCACCCTGATTGATCCGATCGATGTCAGTTCTTTTACTTGGGATTTTGGAGATGGAGTAACCATGGATGGTGGTACGACGGTGACCCATCAGTACAATACGATTCCTCCTGGATCGAGTACAACGGTTACCTTGCTCTTGAGAGGAGAAAATGACGTGTGTGAGTTCACTGTTGAAAAAGAGGTGAGTATTCGTGCGGTGATTGCTGATTTTGCCCAAGACAATGCTTGTTTTGATCTTGATGGATATACCTTTAATAACACTTCTAACTTGGCCGATCTCTTCACTTGGGACCTGGGCAATGGAGCGACCTCCAATGAACCCAACCCGACGGTAGTATATGATCCGGGTACTTATGATGTCCAGTTGATCGTTGAAAATGCCGCTTTTGGTTGTGTGGATACCATTCGTCAGCCTATTGAGATTTTTGCTCTCCCCGTTGTGATGGCTGATGCCGAGGAAACGGCTTGTGAAGATGCAGACCTTGCCTTGGCGGTTATCGACCCAGATGCAGGAAGTAGTTATTCTTGGACGCCTACGGATTTTATCACCGCAGGTGCAAATGCTCCCAATGCAACTGCTAATCTCCCTGCGGGTTTGGCCACTTTTACCGTGACAGAAACAGATGCCAATGGTTGCCAGGGGACTGATGAGATTGAGATAGATATTTTGTCTGCACCGATTGTCAGTGCGGAGGATCTCATGGTTTGTGTGGGTACACCAGCGACGCTATCGATTGATCAAGTAGCAGGAATCACTTACACTTGGTTGAATGAAAGTGGAGCAGAAGTTGGTACGGGAACTACCGTGACAACCGGGAATATCTCTAGCAATACTACTTTTACTGTTGTTGGCGCGAATGAGGCTGCCTGTGAGGGATTTGACCAAGTATCAGTTGAAGTCATCGATGGGGCAATGCCCACTGTGCTTACAGTGGATACTACGGTTTGTACTGGAACGCTTCTCACTTTACCCGTTACGAAAACGGATGATGTAGTGTTTGAATGGTCGGATACTACGGGTTTGAGCTGTACCGATTGTTCTCTACCGATGCTTGTAGTTGAGGATATGCGTATCATTACCTTGACGGAAAGGCCACTAGATATCAATACTGGCTGTAACGCAACCATTACCACTTTTGAAATCGATGTCTTTGATGGGCCCGAAATGCCCAATGCTTTCACCCCAGATTCGGATGAGTCAAATGACTTTTTCAACTACGCTGTTGTCGACGAAAACTCTGTCAACCGAGTGGACGTCTTCCGCATTTACAATCGCTTTGGGAACGTGGTTTACGATAATGGCAATCCGATGAGAGGATGGGATGGTTTCCACAAAGGCAAATTGGCCCCCTCCGATGTGTATTTGTATACCATTGAGTTGACGCTAAACGGTGGTTGTCCTTACTCAGAGCAAGGAGAGGTCACTTTGATTCGCTAAGTGTTGTAAACACCAATTATGGAAGTAAACATCTTGGCTTTTGGTATTGCCAAAGATATTGTTGGTGGGCAACAATTGACTTTTCAAATCAAGGGATCAGCTACTGTCGGTAATCTAAAAGCAGAGATATTAGCTGCCTATCCAAAATTCGAAAAATTACAGTCCCTCGCGATCGCCGTCAATAGCGAGTATGCCGAAAATGATCAACGACTACAAGATAGTGATGAAATTGTATTGATTCCTCCCGTAAGTGGTGGTTGATCATTTTATCGGACCCTTTTCATCCACTAATATTTCACATGATTGATATCCAACTATTGTCCGAGCCGCTAAACGCACAGGCCTGCCTCGATTTTGTGAGCAATGCCGCTGCGGGAGGAATCGTCAGTTTTGTGGGGACTGTAAGAGATCAGACCCAAGGCAAGCGCGTTTTGCATCTCGAGTTTGAGGCTTACGAACCCATGGCCATTAAAGAGATGCGAAAAATTGCCGAAGCCGCTGCTCAGCAATGGCCCATCGAGCGGATGGCGATCCATCATCGTGTCGGACATCTAGGAATAGGCGAAATTGCCGTGGTCATTGCGGTGGCCACTCCACATCGGAAAGCCGCTTTCGCCGCCTGCGAATACGCCATCGATACCCTTAAACAGACGGTTCCCATCTGGAAAAAGGAGATTTTTGAGGACGGAGAAATATGGGTCGCTGCCCATCCCTAGTGGAAAAAATACCAAAGACTAATCTTCATTCAATAGCTCCATCACTTCCTCATAGTCTTCTGGAGAATTGACATTCATCAAGGCTTTTGGATGGGGGGCATCGATTAATTTGACATCGGAGTTGATCAATACTTTGCGGGGACAAGAGTATCCTTGAGCCAGGAATTGGAGCAATATGGGATAACTTCTCGGTTCCCAAATGGCAATGAGTGGTTCCGGAAATTTATTAACTGGGCTATTGAAAGCCGTCGCCATTTTGGATGGATCTCTATGATCGATCAAATATTGCATGGTATCGGCATCCAATAGGGGCAAATCACACGCAACCACCAACCAAGCCCGATTGGGCATTTGCCGAAAGGCGGAAAGAATCGCTCCAAGAGGCCCTAGGCCCGAAAAAGTATCGGCAATCACTGGAAATTCCATTAACATTTGAGCCGCTTGTTCGGGGCGACAAGACATATGGCTTGAATCACACAATTGGTTGAGTTGGTCAAAAATATGTGCTCTCTGTTCTTTACCGTGATAATTGATCTGCCCTTTATCTCTTCCCATTCTTTGGCTTTTGCCTCCGGCCAAAACCAAGCCCGTTAGCGGAGGAAGTGCAGCGGCCATTTGTTGTCGCAAAAATGCAATAATAGCTGGACGATCTTGTATGGAATGTACCGGAATGGATTCGACCTCTTCTTCGGCTAAGTGTTGTCGCAAAAAATCAGGGAGTGCGGCCACGCCTTCTTCCAATAGAATCAACTGTACATCCGTTAAGCGATCCAGCTTTTTCTGCAATGATTTTTCTTTGCGAGGATCGACCACTACGATTTGCTGTTTGGCCAAAAAATGATTGCCATTGACCAGTACTATATCTTGATCATTAAAATGGACTCGATATTGATGAAGGCCAAGTGTTGCTTTTTGATCAAAACGGTGGAAGGTAATTTTGTCGGTATATTCCATGGTGGCACCATGCGCCATAGCACTTTTGGTTGTTCTTCCCACTGCGGCTTCTTCATCGGCTCCTTGGTGATCGGCATCTACGTAGGCCACTTTATATTGATCTGACAGGGCGCGTGTTAGATCGTAGGCGAGCTGTTGAATATTCCCACAGGGACTTCCGATAATGGCCCATTCATTTCGGGCAAATTGTCCGTAATTGGGTCGTGCCAATTGAGTGTGTTTTTGGTGCTTCTTTTTCATGAATATTTTTGTTTAGTCATCTGTTGATTCATTTCGCAGAAAGTCTCGTTTTCCTCCCGTTTTTTCCATCAGTTTGGTTTCTTTGATGACAATATCCTGGGATAAGGCCTTGCACATATCGTAGACGGTGAGGGCGGCAATACTAGCGCCAACCAAGGCTTCCATTTCCACTCCCGTTTTAGCACTCAGACTTGCCGTACAATTGATGACCACTTCTCGCCGTTCATTTATCTGAATATCGATTTGGCAATTGTCGAGACCAAGTGGGTGGCACAGAGGGATCAACTCTCCCGTTTTTTTTGCCGCCATAATTCCTGCGATGATCGCCGTTTGGAAGACGGGTCCCTTTTTACTGGGCAGCTCGTCTTGCTCAATTAGGTCGAGCAGCTCATTTGTCAATACAACAATACTTTGTGCCCTCGCTGTTCGCAAAGTTACCTTTTTTTGATTGACATTGACCATTGATGCTTTTCCCGATGCGTCTACGTGGCTTAATTTTTCACTCATGGTACTACTATTTTTTAACGGCTATGGATTGGAGGTCAATTGCTTCCAGTAAGTTACTTCATCATCTCTTTCTTTCCAAAAATCTCTGATTACTACTTCTTTTTTATGCTATTGAACTCATGTATTTTCATTGCGCTCCTTTTAAACGGATGATCACTCAATAGATCGGTAGAACCAAATGGGATAGACCACCCCTTTTTCAAATCGCGCTTGTCCTCTGGGCAATTCCAAGAAGGCGTCGGCATCGACCAAATTGGCCAAATCGCCAGATCCATTGCCTTCGATGGGCCGTGCCAATAGCTGGCCGTGGGCATCAAAATTGGTTTTGACCTGTAGGAAATAGGTTAGATTGGGTTTGAAGTGGAAGTCTTGATTCAAAATAGCAAAAGTCGAGGCCATGGCCGGCAAACCCAGGCTGGCTCTGATCCAGGGCATAAAATAGCGTTGAAGACACATGAAAGAGGACACCGGATTGCCCGGTAAAGCAAACACTCGATTTTTCTCGGTTCCTCCAAACCAAAAGGGCTTGCCCGGGCGTTGGGCGACCCTATGAAAATATTTAGTGACCTTTAAATTGGAAAGGACTTCCGGAACAAAATCGAATTTGCCTTTGGAGACGCCACCACTTAAAATGAGGACTTCATACTGCTCCAAACATGCGCTGAGTTGACTTTGCATGGAGGCCTTATCATCCAACAAATGTAGAGCAGTAGCGGGAATGCCCCAATCTGCTAAAGCAGTTTTGATTTTGTAGACATTCGAGCTTCTGATTTGATGGGGAAGGGGTTGTGCTCCAACTTTCACCAACTCATCTCCGGTAGTGATGATTACTACCTTAGGCAAACGAGCAACGGTCAATGCCGTTTTTCCTATGGTAGCCGCCACCCCTATTTCTGCGGGAGAAATGCGTTGGCCCGCTCGGACAATGAGACTACCTTGTTTTCGGTCACTGCCTTGATGATGAACATTTTGTTGGGCACGAATTGAATCCACGGTTATTTCGGCAATACCGTTTTGGATGTTCAGGTCTTCATAGCGAATAATGGTATCTGTTCCATTGGGTAGGATGGCGCCAGTCATGACTTCCAGGCAATGCTTTTCGTCTGCTAGAGTATCTTGCGGTGCCCCAGCAGCTTGGATAGCTTGGATTGGAAAACGTCGAATCCCATTTTCAAAGGCGCTGTACCGAATGGCAATGCCATCCATCGTAATGCGATGATAAGGAGGAAAGTCTCGATCCGCAAAAAGATCTTCTCGAAGGATTCTCCCCAATGCTTTTTCGAGCGGGACTTGCTCATTGTCCAAATGGATGAGATGGGATAAAACGGTCTGAGTGGCTTGTTCTATGGGAATTAGATCTGGCTTCATGTTGTGTATGATGGTCAAAAAAAAGATTTGAAATTAAGCTAATAATACAGCGGTTTATCCGCCAATGGTTGACATCGATTCGGAAACAGGACGGTTCCCATTTCTTTGGCTTTCTGCTTCAAACCCATTTTTGGAGCGATTGCTCAAGGCTTCCAAAAAAAGCGTTTTCATCTCAGTATCACTAGCTCCGGCTCTGATAAAGTTGCGAATATTAAAAACGCCGTCATCGTACAAACAAGTTTTGAGCATCCCCTTAGGGGTAATGCGAATGCGATTGCAAGTACCACAAAAGGTGCGACTGTAAGCAGCGATAATACCAATTTTTCCCTGATAACCAGGAATTTGATAGTTATGGGAAGTGGAAAATGGGGCGTCAGGAATTTTGTATAAACCGGGATAGCGCTCTTGAAGATGCTGGTGAATGCGTCGATGACTCCAAAAATCAACCCCCTCTTTTGCTCCCGAGCCATTGAAAGGCATCTCTTCGATAAATCGAACGGAGACTGGATGCTTTTTGGTAAGCTCAGCCATTGGAATGATATCTTCGATATTTCTATTGGCCATGACGACTGTATTGATCTTCGTTGGAATACCATGTCGGAGCAATGCCGTGAAGGTGTCCATCACTTGATCGAAAACCTTCCGTCGGGTAATTTGATAAAAGCGATCGGCATCCAGGCTATCCAAACTGAGGTTGACCGATTGAATGCCCATTCTTTTGAGCTCGGGGACCAGCGGGCTAGTGGTCGTTCCATTGGTGGTCAAATGAATTTGCTCGAGCCCATCGATCTGGCTTAGACGGTCTAGGAAGGATAGGATGCCTTTTCGGATAAAGGGCTCTCCCCCCGTAATGCGGATCTTTTCGATACCCATTGATGCTAGCAAGCGAATGACACGCTCCATTTCTTCAAAAGTCAGAAGGTTTTCTCTGGGAACATAGTTGATTCCTTCCGCGGGCATACAATAGAAGCACCGCAAATTACAGCGGTCGGTCACGGCCAAGCGAACATAATTGATGATGCGCCCATGATTATCGTGCAGCTTTATTCGACTCATCTATGTAAAGATATTCAATAAATAGCGAAGTGTACCTTTTAATTGTGTTTTGTTGTCAAGAATCGTCTTTAAAGCTACATGGATAAACTGCTTGTTAAGCTCCACAATCAATGCTGTAGTCGGCAGTACATTGCTGAACAGCTTGCTGATTGATACTGTTTCGTTATTAGAACTCAGCTTAAAGCAATGGACTTTGGTGAGCGAGCTCCTGTTTTGCACTTGCGCAATACATTTGTGGGGGATGATCTTAAAAAGAAAATACTTCTTAATTTTCATTTTGGAGTGTGGATGCTCATTTTCTGCTATACGGCCTCTGTTGACTTTGTCCTTCAGAAATGCTACTTTTTATTTTTGTTTTTTGGGTTGGGAATGAAATGATCAACTATCAAAATATTGGCCAAGCGTAATCCCAATAGATAAGTATCGGACTGCTAGTTGTTTGACCTCCAAATGTCCTTTTGCCAAAATATTGCTATCTTTCCTTAAATAAATCATGACCTGCTCAATGCTCGATCAACAATTGCTTTTAGAGATAAAAAACGATTTTCCCCTCCTTCGTCAGAAGATGAAAAATGGGCAATCATTGGCTTATCTTGACAATGCCGCCACAACGCAGAAACCCCATTTGGTCATTGAAGCAATGGTTCAGTATTATCAAAAACAAAATGCCAATGTTCATCGGGGGATCTATCAGTTGGCAGCAGAGGCCACTGCAGCTTATGAGGGCAGTAGGCAAAAAGTGGCTCAATTTATTGGAGCTGCAAAGGCTGCGGAGTGCATTTTTGTGAAGGGAACTACCGAAGGCATTAACCTGGTTGCTCAGTCATTTACCGCTCCCCAATTGCAGGCAGGCGATGAAGTCTTGATTTCTGCCATGGAACACCATTCCAATTTGGTTCCATGGCAAATCCTTTGTCAACAAAAGGGAGCGCAGTTAAGAGTCATTCCCATGAACCAAAAGGGGGAATTGGATTTAGATGCTTTTGCTGGTCTGTTGAACCCCAAAGTTAAAATGTTGGCGATCGTTCACCTCTCCAATACTTTGGGCACCATTAATCCCATTGAGCAAATGATTCAAATGGCGCATCAGGAGGGCATCCCCGTTTTGGTCGACGGAGCACAAAGCATTATGAGTGAAGCGATCGATGTACAAGCACTCGATTGTGATTTTTTTGTTTTCTCTGGCCATAAATTATTTGGCCCTACCGGAATTGGTGTTTTATATGGTAAAACTCAGCATCTAGATTCCATGATGCCTTATCAATTGGGAGGGGAGATGATTCGTTCGGTTAGCTTTGAAAAAACGACCTTTGCACGGATTCCAAACAAATTGGAAGCCGGAACGCCCAATATCGTGGGAGCCATTGCCTTGGGGAAAGCCATTGAATATGTGGAAAAGTTGGGAAAGCAAACAATCAGCGCACAACTACAAACGCTACTGACTTATGCTACAGAGCAATTACAAAGCATTGCGGGGCTAAACATCATTGGTCAGGCTGCTCAAAAGAGCAGTGTACTTTCTTTCACCCTTGATGGCGTACATCCGCATGACGTTGCTACCATTCTCAACGAACATGGATTGGCACTACGAGCAGGGCATCATTGTACGCAGCCCATTATGGATTTTTACCATATTCCAGCAACAACCCGCGCTTCTTTTGCCGTTTACAATACAATCAATGATATTGATCGTTTGTGCGAAGCCATTAATGATATTAAAAACATTTTTGCATGAATCCCGAGCTTAAAGCTTTCTACCAAGATTTGATTTTGCAACACAATAAGCAGCCCATTCATTTCTATGCCATTGAGGCGGCTGATCATATTCTGGAAGCGTATAATCCCATCTGTGGAGATCGATTTAAAGTTTTTCTAAAATTGCGGGATCAACGAATTATCGAGCTTAGTTTTCAAGGGTATGGATGTGCCATTTCCAAAGCCTCTACGTCGGTGATGGTCGAGCAGCTGAAAGGCAAGACTTTGGAGGAGGCCAAGCAATTGATTGAGGTATTTTACCAAAGTATTGAAAGTCAAGTTGAGGAAGCGCCAAGTGATGCCCCCTCGGCCTTTTCGGCCTTTTCAGCCGTACAATCTTTTCCCGGTAGAAAGCCTTGCGTGGTATTGGCTTGGGAAGAGCTAGAGACCTTCGTCAAGCAACCCTAAATTAAAAAAGCGGCGTCTTGATTTAGCCCTGCGGTTTACTTCTACAAAAACTGATTCTTTACTTTTACCAATTCGGCCATGATACTCAAGGCAATTTCTTTGGGACGGCGCGCATTGATGGCTATTCCGACGGGGCCGTGTATTCGATCTGTTTCTTCCGGAGTAAAACCCGCCTCCAGCAAACGAGCAACCCGCTTGGCGTGGGTTCTTCGACTG
>JBCCSR010000072.1:0-11468 GCA_039199865.1 Bacteroidota bacterium | reverse complement strand
GAAGCTGTATTTTCGTGACATACTGAACTTTTTGTTAAAGCAAAGCCCCCGAAGACTTTGGAATGCGGCCAAAGTATTGAGCTCTTTTTATTTGACGAAATGGACCCGTAAGCCCATTCAATGGGGATTGCCAATGACCATATCGATCGAACCCACTACCGCTTGTAACCTACGTTGTCCAGAATGTCCCAGTGGTTTGAGAGCTTTTAGCCGGCCAACGGGCAATCTCAAAGCCGACTTTTTTCGCCAGACGATTGATGAGCTCCACCGCGAGCTCATGTACCTTATTTTTTATTTTCAAGGCGAACCCTATATCAATCCCAAATTTCTGGATATGGTTCGTTATGCCGCGGATCGAGGCATCTATACCATTACCTCTACGAATGGTCATTTTCTCAATGATGAAAATGCGCGAAAGACCATCGAGTCAGGTTTGGATCGTCTGATTATCTCCGTAGATGGTACTACTCAGGAGGTCTACCAAAGTTATCGAAAGGCAGGCAAGCTCGACAACGTATTGCAAGGCGCGAGAAATGTGGTCAAGTGGAAGCGGAAGTTAAAAGCCTCAAAGCCTCATATCATTTTTCAATTCCTCGTTGTTCGACCCAACGAACATCAGATTCCGGATATTTATCGCTTGGCAGAGGAAATTGGAGTCGACGAAGTAAAGCTCAAAACGGCACAAGTCTACGATTATGCCAAAGGCAACCCGCTGATTCCCACCATTGAACAATATGCACGTTATCGCCAAAAAGCCGATGGGACTTATGAAGTGAAAAATGAATTGCTGGACCATTGCTGGAAATTGTGGCATGCCTGTGTCATTACCTGGGATGGACTGGTTGTTCCTTGTTGTTTTGACAAAGATGCTCAGCATCGATTGGGTAACTTGCAGGAGGCTACTTTTAGGAGTGTTTGGCAAGGCAAAGCCTATCAGGATTTTCGGACACAACTATTGGAAGGAAGAGATCAAATTGATATTTGTACCAACTGTACAGAAGGCTGTAAAGTGTGGGCCTAGTGTGTGATATATGGATAAATTCATATTGTTAATTTTTAAATTCAACAAAAAAGCACGCAAACTGTAACATTTTTTTGATTTTTCCAAAAAAAAAAACCAATTTTGTACTCTGGACTTTGTTAAATATTAAAACAAAGTTTGATCCCATCGGAGTAAATCTGCTATTAGGGTGGGTTTACAACCTCTCAACAACTGTGAGAAAACTGTCTGTAGTATTAACATTCAATCCAAGCGATCAAGAAGTTGGATTAGAAGGGAATGTGCGCCCAATGATAAGTATTTAAAAACCCACTGTGAAGGACTTATCATTCGAGGCATCGGAATAAAGGGTAAAAGTAATGAGGCCTGTTCTCATTGAGGAACTACATTCAGTCAAGAAGTTGAAATGGGTTTATTTAACCAAAAGAAGACATTTTAGAAAAAGCGACATCTATTTCTCTCGGACTAAGTTAGGTGAAACTATTTGATTCATTTATTCCTCAAAAACAGCAAGATGACTTATTACAAATCAATCTTTAAAGGACGTTTAGAGTTTGGTAGTCCCAAAAGCTACGAAAAAGTGTTGAAGATGTACCAGCACCGCGTAGAGAACTACTACAAATCTGATGTACTGCTCAGCGAAGAAGAAATCTTCGATGAGGCTTCCTCCTGTCTCAACGCTCCTCGCATCATTACTCAAGGTTCTGAAAAGAGTTGGAAAAATACGCTAAGTTTATTAGAGTATATCGCTCAGTTTGCTGTTGCAGGCAACATGGGGGCCTGGATGACGGAGGAAGGAAAAATTCTCCACCACGGAGTGGTTGAACCCAACAGCGACCGCGTAGCCGTACAGGCTTACATCAAAGGTCGTGAACTCATGAATGAGGAAGGGAGAGAGGACGAAGCGATGGCTGCACTCAACAAGGCCATCGAAAAGTACGAACGTCACGCACAAGCCTATGAAAGAAGAGGCCACATCAATTTTATTCTAAAAAATTACCAGGATGCGCTCTACGATTACAGCAAGAGTATCGATCTTAATCCTGCCAATCCAGAACCCTACATGGGCCGTGGAAAGGTGTATTTATTGGATGATAAATTTGATGAAGCCATTAAGGATTTCGAAATGGCGATCAAAAACTCGATTCCTTTGCAACCCATCTATTGGAAGGCCCGTCGGATGAAAGCCAACGCTCATTTAAGCCAGCAAGATTACCAAGGTGCGGTTCAAGATCTCAAGTTCTATAGCAAGCGCCGCTTCAAAATTGGCGATCCCAACCAACTGTGGAAGCGCTGGGCAACATTCAACTACGGAAAAGCGCTGCTAGAGACAGGGGAATACAAAGAGGCACTGGCGGCTTTTGAGAATGTAATGAAGATCGAGGAGGGCAATGACGACATCAAACAAGCGGATAAATTGTATTACCGTGGTTTGGCTTTGAAAAAAGCCGGAAAATCGGGTTTCCGCAAGGATTTAAAAGAAGCTGCTAAAATGGGATCGGAGCAAGCAACGAGCCTTTTAGCAGAAATATAAGCCTACTTGCTACCTGAATCGGAGCAAGAACCATCATCGAATGGCCATCTCGTTTAGCGGGGTGGCCATTCTCATTTTACTGGTATTCTTTGGGCGTAATGATGAATCGTTTTATTTCATCCAATATCATTCCCAACAAAGTCTTTTGGCAAAAGGTAAGATTTTTGACAGTTGGTATGTGTCATACCCATTATTTTTTCGTTATTTTAGAAATAAGGATCATTTAAAAAATAGTCGGATACTTTGATGCTTGTTACCAACAAAAAATAATCGACAACGAAATGCTTGTTTTGAGTAAAGATTTCGTTGGATTGCGGTTATACAAAGTTTGTGAAAAAGCATTGCTGATGTTTGAAAAGGCGATCAAGAGGCTTTTGTTTTTTAAATACTAAATGTACTTTATAATGCGATTTTTGCTACTTCTGTTACTGATTTCAATGGCTTCCCTTGCTTTTGCGCAGCCCCAGCAACGTTCTTACACGACCAAGAAAACGGCCAAGGGGAAAGCCAAAAAATACTATGATCAGGGAATGCAATACAATCAGAAAGGAGACAATCAAAAGGGCATCAAAGCCTTTGAGAAAGCCCTAAAGGAAAAGCCTGATTTTATTGATGCTCAAATTCAGTGGGCCGCTTTACATTACGACTCCAAACGCTATGCTGATGCCGAGATAGGATTTGAGAAAGTTTTGGACATTGATCCGGCTTATCAAAAGAAAGTCCTTTACGTTTTGGGCTTGACGGAAGTCAAACTGAATAAGTTGGATGAAGCGGTTGAACATCTTGATCAGTATTTGTCTAGTGGGGCCAAAAACAAAGTACTCCTGAAAAAGGCCAGAAAAAAAGTAGAAACCCTCCGTTTTGCTGCGGTAGCGATGAAAAATCCAGTTCCCTTCCAACCCGAAAGCCTCGGCGCACAGGTCAATACGGCTAATCCAGAATACCTGCCTTCTTTTACCGCCGATGAAGAAACGTTGGTTTACACCATGCGTGTCCGTGGTCAAGAGGATTTTTATATGAGTAAAAAGATAGATGGGGTCTGGCAAGCCGGTCAACCCCTAGAGGGGATCAACACTCCGTTGAACGAAGGGGCACAAAGTATTTCGGTAGATGGCCGTTTGTTGGTCTTTACCATTTGTGATCGACGAAAAGATGGATTCGGCAATTGTGATTTGTATTTTTCGGAAGTATACAAAGATAGCTGGACGGTTCCGGCCAACATGGGAAGGCCGATCAATACTAGGGCCTGGGATTCTCAACCCTCTTTGTCTGCCGACGGAAAAGCCTTGTACTTTTCGAGTAGCCGGGAAGGAGGCAAGGGAGGACTTGATCTTTGGGTAAGCTACCAACAAGAAGATGGTCGCTGGGGACGTCCCGAAAATCTAAGCGAATTGATCAACACTAAGGCAGACGAACAATCCCCTTTCATCCATGCGGATGGACAAACTTTGTATTTCATGTCTAATGGTCATCCAGGAATGGGGGGCTTTGATTTGTTCTATTCCCGACGTCAGGAGGATGGTTCCTGGGGGAAACCCCAAAACTTGGGCTATCCCATCAATACGGAAGCGGATGAGAGTACGCTAGTGATTAGTCTGGACGGGCAGACCGCTTACTTCGCTTCGGATCGAGATATTCTACCGCCGGGAGAGGAGAAGACAGATCAGGAAAAAGTACAAGGTATGGATTTGTACAGTTTTCCCTTGTACAAAGAGGCACAGCCTCAACCGGTGACCTATGTCAAAGCCAAAATTTACGATGCCCAAAACAAACAAGCCTTGAGCGCAAAAGTAGAATTTGTCGATTTAGCTACCGGAAAATTACATGCTTTCTCTACAACCGGAGTGGATGGCGCTTTCTTGATTTGTTTGCCCATGGGGAAAAACTATGCGCTCAATGTGTCTAAAGAAAAATATTTATTCCACTCCGAACATTTTGCACTATCGGATGTCCGTACCTTGGAAGAACCGTTTGAATTACAAATTGGTTTACAAAGCATTCCCGAAACTCCGATTGCTAGTGCCGAGGCTCCGGGCAGCCCAGCTCCTGCCGATACCAAACCCATCATTCTCCACAATGTTTTTTTCGATACGGGTTCTGCCGAATTGCGTGCCGAATCTTTTATCGAGCTCAATCGCTTAAAACAATTATTGGAGGACAACCCGCAAATGAACATTCAAATCAATGGGCATACGGATAATGTGGGAACGGAGGAAGACAATCTGGTGCTTTCAGAAAATAGAGCAAAGGCCGTACTCAATTATTTGGTAGAAAAAGGAATTGTTGCCAGTCGATTGAGTCACAAGGGTTTTGGCGAAAGCCGTCCAATCGAAGCCAACGATACAGCCGAAGGGCGCCAAACCAATCGTCGGACCGCCTTTGTGGTCAAATAGGTTTAGATCAAACCGCGTGATTTTAGCTCCAAGTACTTATTGATGGTATTGACCGTGAGGTCTTCGGGTCGAGTTAGCACCGCCTGGATGCCATATTGTTTGAGTTTTTGAACCATTTGTTCTTTTTCCGAAAGAAACTTCTGGGCAATAGTTTGTAAATAGATTTCTTCGGTGCTACTGACTTCGCGCTGTGCGTAGTTGCGGATTTCTGTATTTTCAAAAAAGATGACCACCAATAGGTGTAAATTATTGATTCTACGTAAGATCGGTAGAACTCTTTCCAGGGCATAGTTGCTTTCGAAATTGGTATACAAAAGCAGTAGACTTCGTCCTTTGATGAGTTTGCGGGCAGAGTGGTAGAGCAATTCATAATTGGCTTCCAAATTTCGTTCTTGCTCCTTGTATAGTGCCGCTAGAATTTTGTTGAGTTGATTGCTCTTGCGTTCGGCTTTGAGGGTGGTGCCGATTGTATCTGAGAAGGTCAGTAGGCCTGCCCGATCGTGTTTTTGTAGCGCAATATTCGACATGGCCAAGCAGGTATTGATGGCGTAATCCATCAAGCTCAGCCCATCGAAGGGCATTTTCATGGCTCGACTTTTATCGATAATACTGTAAACCTGTTGTGCGCGTTCATCTTCGTATTGATTGACCATGAGTGCGCCTCTACGGCTACTTGCCTTCCAATTGATGCTTCGATGATCATCTCCCCTCACATAGTTTTTAATCTGCTCAAACTCGTAACTATGCCCCAGTCGACGAATTTTCTTAATGCCCTGTTGGTTGCTGATTCGATCAAATGCTTTCAACTCAAACTGCTTCATTTGTAAGATTGAAGGATAGACGGGAACGCTCATTTCGTATACGTGTTGGTACCGCCTTTGTACCAGTCCCAATTGGGAACGAATGAAGAGATTGATCGCACCAAAAGTATATTCCCCCCGCTCTTTGGGCGTAAGATGATACGTAACCACCTGCTTTTCTCGCGCCTTAATGTCTAAGTTGATTTTGAAATCTCTTTCTTGCAGTTGGAAAGGCAATTCGTCGATAATTTCTAGCTGTAGTGCTTGCGTCGATTTATTGATTAACTCAATGTTGACTTTATTGGGATCTCCTAAAGAAAAGACCTTGGGCAAGCGGCGACGAACTTTGATGCGCACGGAAGGATGAAACAAACGGTAAATATCAATGCCCACCAAGATGATCGCCATGACCAAAGCGGTTTGTGCCACTGGAAACAAATACTCCAACAAAAAGCTGAGCACAAAGAGGACAATGATGAAGCCAAACAAGAGAAAAAAGCGATTGCTGAGAAATAGATTTTTCATAGGTTTTTAGCGAGGTACTTCAATCTTTTTGATGATGTCATTGACTACCGTTTTGGCATCATAGCCTTCCATTTCTCTTTCGGGAGTTAAAATAACTCGATGATTGAGTACGGGATAAGCGACCCGTTGGATATCATCGGGAGTCACAAAATCACGGCCACTCATGGCAGCAATCGCTTTGGCCGCTTTGAGAATGGCCAAAGAAGCGCGGGGTGAAGCCCCGAGAAATAGGTCGCCATTATTGCGCGTGTTGTGGATGATGTTGGCAATATAATCCAACAACTCATCTTTGATGTGTACCTTTTCGATCAGTTCTTGGCAAGTTCGAATATCTTCTGCACTACAAACGGCTTGTACGTCGTCCTTAATTTTGATTTTGAAATCATTTTTGAAACGATGAAGGATGGCTTTTTCTTCTTCAAGACCTGGGTAGCTCATGTTGATTTTAAAAAGAAAACGATCGAGTTGTGCCTCTGGCAATTTGTAAGTTCCTTCTTGCTCAATGGGGTTTTGAGTGGCCAAGACGAAAAAGGGAAATTCCATGGGATAGGTTTGACCGTCTACCGTCACTTGATATTCTTCCATGACTTCAAAAAGTGCCGCTTGAGTTTTGGCGGGAGCTCGGTTGATTTCATCAATGAGGATGATATTGGAAAAAATAGGCCCATAGTTGAACGAAAACTCGGAGGTTTTTAAATTGAAAACATTGGTTCCAACCACGTCGGTCGGCATCAAGTCAGGGGTAAATTGTATGCGTGCAAAATCAGTACGTAAAGTTTGCGAAAGCAATTTGGCCGATAAGGTTTTGGCAATCCCAGGCACGCCTTCGATTAAAACGTGGCCCCCGGCAAATAATGCGGCCAGCAAGAGTTCGATGATTTCGTCTTGGCCAATGATGACTTTTTGCAATTCATCTTTGATGGTATCAGCGGTTTGGCTAACTTTTGCTAGGTCCAGCTGGTTGCGTTGCCATTCTGCTTGTGCGGAGGGAATAGCTTCGCTAAAGTTTGTTGTTTCATGGGTTTTGTCACTTATCTCTTCACTTACTTCAAGAGAGGTCTCTACCGGCTCTTGGGGTGGTGTTACGGACAAGTCTTGAGCTTCGATTTCCGGGTTTTGCTTTTGTGATTCATTGGGTTCGTTGACTTCTTCAAGGTTCATGCTTTGAGTATTGTAGCGGATGAGCGGATTGGCCGATTATGGAAGCCCTTTGCTCATCCCCTTATTTACAATTTTTGTAAAACTTATCCATCTCCAAATGAAATTCGATCAGGGTTTTTTCCGATACGAAAGGAGAGGACTGAATGTTTTGATAGTACAGAAGGATTTTTTTGACTACCTCTTTTGGGATCTCTGATTTGGCGACTACTTTATCGACAAATGGTTCATCCAAGTCTTTGGTGGATACATAATAGCGCTCTCGAAGATACGCTAAAAATAGTTTCATCTTTTGTAGACAGAGTTTTTTATGATCGTTTTGCAAAAAGTAGAGGGTCCCAATCGTTGAGATAAATTCCATACTGCTATTGGTATTGGGAGCAATAATGGGAATGATGCGCTGTTTTCGTTTGGCTCGAAAGAGGAGATACAATAATCCGAGCAGTAGGCTGAGATACCAAGCCCAGGCCAAAGAGGGTTGTCGTAAAATATACTGGAGTGGACTTTCTCCTGCTCCTTTTTCACTACCTCCTCCGCTGTAATTATTGCGTCGTTTGGCAACACCCAGAGGAATGCGACTGGCCTTGTCCCAGTAAGTTGGGCCCGTTTCTAAATGGCTGAATACTTTTCCCACGTAATCCAAACCGAGGGAATCCAATAACTGAATATTGGAAAAGGCAATAGGGGTGGTATGGAAATAAAAAGCCCCTTCCCCATAATCTTTTTTGACGAAATTGGCCAAGTTGTCATTGATCAGTCCTAGACGAACCATACTGCGCTGGTCTTCACAGAAAAAGGAACTGTCGATGTAGTTCCAAGTGTAGTTTTTGACCTTATTGTAGCGAATGAATTTATACTGAAAGTCTAGGGGATCCAAAAAATTGGGATGGGTAAAACTGAGATAGACGCTGGTGTCTTGAAGATAATCGTAGTCGTACCAGTACAATTCATTGCAATCTTCGTAAACGATGTCCATCAATTCGTAGGGAATACTTTTACTGGCAATAAAGGCATTATTGCCTTGTTGGACAAAATCGATCAGGGTGTTTAGTCGGGTAGAATCGAGGTAGAGTCCTTCTCCGATAAAAACGTAATTGTTGATTTGGCTAGAATCGATAATCAACTCTTCGGCTAGATTCTTGGCAATTTCAACAACTTGCTGATTGGGAAAATAATCGTCGAGCAATTGGCGGATTACGTAAGTGCCATAAGGATCTTTGTTCACTTCTTCATAGTCTTCCACCCAACTGTACCGATTCCCTCCACTTCGGATGAAGACGAAGAAAATGAGTACGATCAAGGCCGCAACTCCGAAGATGATCAATGGTCGCTTATCTGTCATTTAGTCCCCCATTTTTTGTAATTGCTGGGCTTGCTTGACCCATTGTTGAAATCGTGGTTGCAAAGTCTGAAAATCGGTTTGTTTGATTGCCGCTTTCCCGTACCAGATGCGTTCAAAAATGCGTGTAGCTTCCCGAAAATCTTTGGCCAGTGGATAGGCTTTGAGTTCTCTTAAATAATCTCGATTGGTTTTGTCGCGTTTCCATTTGATGATGCGGTTGAGCGACAAGGCTTTGATCATGGCCAAATAATAAAGCCGGATGGCGAGCGCATAATTTTCGTCGGATAAGGCTTGACGAAGGTAGCGGTCCAAATCAGATTCGTGAATGTTTTCCTCTATGGTTTCGATACTAAATTCGGTGTTGGGCTTGAATTTTTTGCTTTGAGGTCGAAAAAGATTGCCCTTCGCAATACTGTAAATGATCAGAAAGAGTAGACCAAAAGCAATGGTGCCAAACAGAATTTTGACGATCAAGTTCCAGATCGGACTATTGCCCCCTAAGTTTTCTGCGTCTTGCTCTTTTTTCTTTTTTTCTCCCGGAGTATCGCTAAAGTCCTCATCATAATCGTCATTTTTTCGGAAACCTTGGCTGTAGTCAATACCATCGACGGTCTCGAACCATTGTTCATAATCAAAGGAATGCGTTTTTTGCTCACTTCCTTGATAAACTTCTTGTGGGTGTGGGCCTGATTCGATTTCCTCTAAACCTTCTACGATCGATTCTTCTTGTGCCCATAAGGATGAGTTCTTCGTCATGGACAAGAGCACTAAAAAAGCCAAGCTCAAAAAGAATTTAATTTTTAACAAGGTATCGTTTTTTAATTTTCTAATTTCATTCCTTGAATGCTTCTTCTCTTGCCAATGTTGTCGATGCGTATCTTTAGATCTGTTGCATCGACAATTTCGATTAACGTATGATAGAGCAGTCCCATGCCGTACATGAATAAGCAATAAATCAAACAAAGTATCAACAGAGAGGTGAAAGTAGCTGAAACGTACAGCAATTGATTGAGAGCTTCTTGCTCAAGGGCAAAATTCCAGCCGATGATATCGAGATAAAACCAAACTAGAAAAGAGTCCATAATGGAATAGAATAGAAAGCTCGTCACCATCAAGATAAAGAACAAACTGAGCAGCTGCAGGTAATTGCCCCCAATCAAATTTAGGCATTGCCCCAAGCCTCTGAAGGGGTTTAGATTTTCGTACAGCATGACGTACATCCACAGAAAAATGATGGGTGCCACCAGGCAAAAAAGCAAGATGGTATAATTGGCGTTGGTCAGCAAAATGAAGTAAACCAGGGTTGTGCCCAGCAAAACTTTCAGGTAGCTGTTGGTCCAATAATTATTGGAAGGTTTTGCTTCGAATCGCTTGCTTTCTTTTAAGAGCAAAGAATAGCAAAAAAAGGTCAGAGCACTAAATAAAGCGATGGCTGGAATACCTAGCCAAGGAATTTGTTCATTGACAAAATATTGATTGATCTCGCTGGTCGCTCCAAACAGATGCGATGGATAACGAAACAATTCCAAGGCACTGGTATTGGTCAATACGAAGACGATAAAACAGTAGAGACTGGAGCCCAATAGGGCGACCAAAATCATTTTGCGCATGTTTTTTCGAGTGAACACAAAGATGTCTGCGAAGATTTCTCCCGAGCTTTTGATTTGCTGAAAGTTGATGTCCATGGTTCCCGTTGGCGGCAGTTCCGTATCTTTTACCTTGTTTTTGAAACCCACCCGAGATTTGTACCAGGGATACCAAACGAAGTAAGATAGAATGAACATCAAACAGGCAAAAATAAACATGGCTCTGATGGAGTCCGGCGTTTCCGTGTAACGGGTTAAATAGCCTTCGATAAAGGCTGCTAAGATGATAATCGGGGCAATGCCCAGCATAATTTTTAGCCCCCTCCGGGCAGAAACTTGAAAGGCCTGTAAACGCGTAAGCGTACCGGGAAAAACCAAACCTCGGCCCATAGTCAGACCCGCTGCTCCGGCAATAATGATGGCTGAAATTTCTAGCGTACCGTGGGTCCAAATGGTGAGAAAGGATTCCAGAAAAATGCCTTTTTCGTAGAAAAAATATTGAAAGGCACCGACCATGATCCCGTTTTGCACCATGATAGCTGCCGAGCCAATGCCGTAAAGGGCTCCCAAGACAAAAGTCAGAAACGCAACGAATAGATTATTGGCCGTAATGCCCAGGGACATTCCAAATTGCCCCTTTTCCTTGTAAACGGCCATGGGATCACCCGATTCGATGTTTTCTAAAGTCATATCGACGTAGGCATCGCTCAAAATAACTCTGGGGAATTCGGGATCCATCGCCGAAGAGAAAGCGCCAATGATCATTGCGGAGATAAAGATGATAAAAGAGGCGCGAAAAGCAATTCGAGATTCGTAAACCAAGTGGGGCAACTCGTCGGTCCAAAAAGAGAGGAGTCGACCCGCTCGAGTCTTTTTGTTTTTGTAAATACTATAGAAAATCTGCTGGGCCAGGTTATTGAGGTAGACCCGGACAGATCGGTTGGGATAAAAAGTACGGGAATAAGATAAATCATCGGTGATCTGGACAAAAAGCTCGTTCAACTTGTCGGGATCTTTATCTTTCTGCGCCAAAATTTGCTCAAATTCCTTCCACTTTTCTTTATTTTGCTTTATAAAACTTGTTTCTCTCATGGAGGGCTAGGGGGTACTGTGATTTTTTTTGGAATGAT
>JBCCSR010000071.1:0-11515 GCA_039199865.1 Bacteroidota bacterium | reverse complement strand
GCTACGAAAGGGATAAGTATCATCATTGGGGTTAAGTAGGAGCAAAGAGTCTTGCAATACAAAACGGCCCGTCAATAGTTTTGCATAGGGATCGTCGTATTCTTTGGCTCGAACAATCCCCGTTTTTTCAAAGTGAAATTCCAAACTGGGATACTGTTGACCAATCAATATTTTCGTATCCTCGGTTCGGACCTCCATCCACTTTCCAGAAAAATCAAACTTTTCTGTGTGTCGGGTCAAGGCCTTCCCCGCCTTGTCAATGTAAATATTGTGGGAAGCGATATAAGCAAAACCACCAATAAATTCGGGCAGGACTACAAAAGAAACCATCCCACCCTGAATCACAAAATCGTAGGCTGGTTCGATGACCATTTTTCCCTTCTGATTGATAAAACCCAAATTTCTGTTCCGATCAACAACCGGCGCCAAGCCCTCCCGAAAAGGCCCCGCTAAAATGATATTTGCATCCAGTTTGATGGGAATATTTTTGTCCTGATCATAGTAATAGCGATGGAGCCATTTAGAACCGAAAATAGGATCCTCATTGGCATTGATATACTCTCCTTCCGGGGGATGAATTCGTCCAACACCCACCATCAAGCCTTCATCGAAGGCAATGGGTCTACGAAAGAACTCATGCCGCATTAATAGATCAAATTCGGTCCCCACTCTATCCATCACCACTTTACCATCTAAAGATAGAAACTGTCCGTCCATCTGTCCTCTTTTGATACAAAACACCATCTCATTTTTGACTTCATCCACAAAATCATGTTCGAGGTTTAAAATCATCCGACCATCCCGTGCAATCAGCCCCATCTCCGAGCCACGCTCGTTTCTAACGGGATAATGGCTTTGATAAAGGCCACGATAGTAGCGATAGTAATCCAATGATTTGAGATAATTGTCATTGTAGATAAAGGGAAGATCTTTCCCAGAGGCATCACAAAATTCGAAGTGAAATCCGCTTTCGGTATGGATAAAAAGATCAGGGCTCAATTGAACGAGGTTATTTAGACGATTGTAGGACGTGATTTGGAAAATCAACTTTCCGTGTACATCGTATCCTTGATAACGCCAGTTTCCGGTTTCTATTGATTCTAGCTCCGCAAACAACAAACGGTTGTCGGCAATTCCCAGAAATTTTCGATTTTCATCGTAATCAAATTTCTTCCACAAGTGCCCCGAAATCCCTCGAATGTGGTATTCCCGACCGTAGCGAAACCAGGCGATGGTATCCACGGGATTGAAACTTTTTTGATCATGTGCTGCCTCAGCAAACAACAATTTCCCCGCTTCGTTTACATAAACATTTTGAATGAAGAGTTCGTTACTGATGGTATCTACCGCGAGCTGCACCCCATGGAAGACTTGTTGCTCTTTCAGGATATTTTCGAAAGAAGGAGGCAGCAACCATTGATTTTCAGGACTAATCAGACCAAAGCGTTCCTCTTGTTGGACAACAGCCCCCTCTTGGTACACCGCATGGACTTTGGTAAAGGATGGCGGAATCAGTTCTTCCCGTTGAGGACTATTGGCGACAAAGCCAAATTGGTCGTCTACACTGAAGGGAAGCATTTTCACCTTGGCACCATTGAGGGGACGGTGTTGTTTGGCAAAATCCTCATTGTCAATATCAAAATTAAGCTGATTGAAATCCTCGATCGTCGTCCACTGGGCGATTCCCAACTGGGCAAAAACAAGGGAGAAGGCGATGATTAGCGTATATTTTTTGTTCATTTTCAAGTGCTTATCTTTTATGTAAAGGTCCAACTCGATTGGCCGTACTTGTATCCATCCACCATTCGATTGGCTATTCGTAAATCAATAATTGGGAAGTGTAATCATCCCTCGGGTATGGATTCAAAGTTGATGCCAGCAAAAGTTATTTTTCCTCCTGTTTTAACTGTATTTTCGCAAAAATAGTATTAATCTCAAAATCACATGATATACGAACAAATTCAAGAGTGTGTCGCTTTTATTCGTAGCAAAACCAAGCTCCGGGTCGAGGTCGGAATCATTCTAGGTACGGGCCTAGGCAGTCTCGTAGAAGAGATGGAAATAGAATGCGAAATTCCTTACGAAACCATCCCCCACTTCCCCGTTTCAACCGTCCAAAGCCACCAGAGTAAATTGGTTTTTGGACAATTGGCAGGCCAGGCAGTTGTCGCAATGGCGGGTCGCTTTCACTATTACGAGGGGTACAGCATGAAAGAGGTGACCTTTCCCGTAAGGGTCATGAAGTTTTTGGGGATTCAACACTTGATTGTTTCTAATGTATCGGGCAGTACCAGTCAACATATTTTTCCAGGAGATTTGGTTTTCGTCAAAGACCACATCAATTTACAGCCAGAAAACCCTTTACGTGGCACCAATGATGAGCGCTTGGGGCCTCGATTTCCAGACATGATGAAAGTGTACGATCGAGCATTAAATGAGCAGGCGCTTCGCTTTGCGGAAGAAGAAGGCATTCGCGCCCACGAAGGCGTTTATGTGTGCTTGCCCGGTCCCAATTTGGAAACTCCAGCAGAATACAACTTTATCCATCGAATTGGAGGCGATCTGGTAGGTATGTCTACCGTTCCGGAAGTCATTGTCGCCAGACACATGGACATTCCCGTTTTTGCTATTTCAGTCGTTTCCAATCAATGCTATCCACCGGAGGTCATCAAAGAAACGACGGTAGAATCGGTGATCGCTCTGGCCAACGCTGCTGCACCGAAGATGTGTAAAATTGTAAAAAAGATGCTAGCAGAAATTCCTATCACCTAACTATTTATACTGAGCGACTGTGGACCAAAATGATTTGGTCCACAGTCGTAAGGATCGCTTTTTTCACTCAATCAACTCTTTACTTTCCAGACAATTCATATTCTCCCTCCTTGAGCTCGGGAAGACCAATGGCCTTTCGGGCTGAGTTTGTCTTCTCTAAATCTTGGATTACTGGAGGCAAGATACTTTTGGATTTTGAATCAAATCTTTTGTTGGTGCCGTACAATTGAGGTTCTTGCAAAATTTTGGATTTCATATTGTCATAAAAGGAAGCATAGTCAAAGGCAGACATTTTTCCTGCACGGACCTCCTCAATCAACATTGCTGAATATTCTTTCAAGTAAGTCGGAATATCCCAATCTCTGGGAGGATGCAATAAGAGTAAGACTTGTACATAGTTGTATTCTTCGATGACCTCTTTGGGAATGTAGCCATAAGTCTCCCAAAGTCCTCTCAGTATCAAGTGATTCTGTAAGTCGATCATCGCTTGTAGGTTCCAAAGGGAATCTTCCACTGCCTTGGGTAAAGACAGGTTGAGGCTTTTCTCGTACGTAAGGGCTGCCTGGACTCCTTCCTGCTCGTAGATAGAATCTATTTTTGCCAGAATAGCTTCGTCTAGCGTCCCGGTGGACAGTTTCTCTCTGTACAATTGATCACTGGTGTTTATTGCTTTGAATAGCTGTCGGATAAGTACTTTTTCTGGTTCGGTGACTTCCTTTTTTGGAAAGCTAGCATTTTGTGTAAACCCATTGGAAGACAGAATGAGGCAAAAGACCATGAGTAATACGGCGTTCAATATCCCATTTTTCATATTTCAATTTATTTTTTTGGTTAAAGATTATGGAAGTACAAATGCCAATTGACAACAACAAAGTAAGGGGCAATTGCCGAGTCCTTTGCTTAGCTAAAGACGAAGAAAGTTTAAGCCTTGCTTAAAAAACTTAATGAAAACTTAAGCAGGTTTATTTAAAGCCTAAATCCTGCTATTTTTGGAAATATGAAACGATTCAAATCCTATTACAATCGTTTGAATGGGCTCGCTTTTGGGATTTTTGTATTGCTGGTTTTATTACAATCCATTTGGCTGAGCAATGCAGCGGTTCTCCAACAAAAGGAACAAAAGCTCCAACTCAAACAAATCATTCCAGATTTGGCTCTGGAAATCAATCAAATTGGACGATCTTTTTTTCATCAAGATCACTTCACCTTACCCGACACACTATTCGATCAAATCAATCAAGCCATTCGAGGGAATTTGGAGGCAAATGGAATTGACATAACGACTTTTTTCTCCATTTTCATGGAAGAGGATACCAGCCTTTTTTTTAGCAATAACAAAGCAGTCAAAGCACAATTGCTCCAATCCTCTGTCAAGTCGTGTTTGTCCTGCATTCAGTCATTTATGATCGTGGAAGGTGAGGAAAGCGAGCGGCGAGCGGGAGAGAGCGACGAAGCCTTCTCGGAACGGCTCAACCAACATGCTTCTTTTCAATACTACGCTCCCGTCAAACATCTGGTAAAAGAGCATATGATTTGGCTAAGTCTTTATCAGCCGCATAGTTTTTCCAACGCGCTTCAATCTATGATTGGCCTATTTGTGATCAACATTTTACTGTTGCTCACCTTGTTGTATCTATTCAATCATCTTCAGCAATTGCTGGCCAATTCCAAACAACTGGCTCAAATCAAAGAAGATTTTTTCAACAATATGACCCATGAATTCAAAACCCCCTTGAGTTCTATTCGGCTGGCTTCGCGCGTACTGCGACAAAATAAAAATCCAGCAAAACACCACACCTATTTTGACCTCATTGAAAAAGAAAGCAAAACCCTAGAAAACCAAATCGATAAGCTCTTACAACTGTCTCTACTGGACCATAGAGATCTAGAGCTCGACTGTAAGTCGATAGATTTACACCACATTATCCAGGAAATCCCCAATCGATTAAAACCCCTACTCGAAGAATACCAAGGAACATTAAATATCCAACTCAGTATGGAAGATAGTATGGTGAGAGGGGATGCGCATCACCTTTCCAACAGCCTTTGCAATCTGGTGGAAAATAGCCTGAAATACGCAGAGAAGGCAGTCAACATCTGGATCAACACCTACACTGTAAATCAAGAAAAAGTCATCATTGTCAGAGACGATGGCCCAGGCATCCGCACCGAGTATCAAACCCGTATTTTTGAACGCTTTTATCGAGCCAAAAAACAAAACGAGTACAAGAATAAAGGCTTTGGAATCGGACTGAGCTATGTAAAAATGATTATTGAAGCCCACCAAGGTAAAGTGACTTACAATGCTGCTTACACTGAGGGCTGTGAATTTATCATCAAATTATGAAGGAAAAACAAATACTGTTATTGGAAGACGACAAAAGTTTTGGCTATATCCTATCGGAATACCTCGGCATGCAGGAATTCAAGGTAACTTGGGTCAAATCTGCCGAAGAGGCTCTGAAGGTATTGGAGAAAAAACAGTTTCACCTGGCCATACTTGATATCATGTTGCCCGGAATGAACGGATTCGAGTTGGCCGCCATCATTAAAGAACAGCATTCGGAGCTACCTTTTATCTTTTTGAGCGCAAAATCATTGAAAATTGATCAATTAAAAGGGTATAAAACTGGAGCATATGATTATATTACAAAACCTATTGATGAAGAGCTGTTGGTGGCAAAAATCAAAGCCCTCCTCAGTCAGACGCAGAAAACGGAACAGCGAGCTACCCATTACCAAATTGGGGCCTATCAATTTTTCCCAGAGCTTTTCCAACTCGTTTACCGAGGAGTAGCAATAAAGTTGACGGCCAGAGAAACCGCGGTATTGCGCTTGCTTTGCGAACATCAAAATAGGTTATTGCCCAGAAAAAAGGCATTGAAACAAATCTGGGGAGCTAACGACGAATTCAATCGAAAGAGTATGGACGTTTTTGTTTCGCACCTCAGAAAACATTTGGCCAAAGACCCCTTGATCAACATCGAAAATGTTCACAATCAAGGTTTCATCTTGAAGTGCTAATAGAATATACATTCATATTAATACAATAAAAATATGTTGCTGATTAGTGAATTCCTTACTGCTTTGGTGATCGTTATTCATCTCTACATCGTTTGGCTGGAAATGTTTGCTTGGACTAGTCGTGGTCCTAAAGTCTTTCGAGGTTTTCCAAAAGAGCTCTTTGAACCCACCAAGGCCATGGCCGCCAACCAAGGCTTGTACAATGGCTTTCTGGCAGCTGGTCTGATTTGGTCCTTTTGGATCAACGATCTGTTCTGGGCCGAACATGTAACCACCTTTTTTCTAAGCTGTGTTGTCATTGCGGGGCTTTATGGAGCCTGGTCGGTACAAAAAACCATTTTTTTTATTCAAGCCCTACCCGCCATCTTGGCCCTAATTTTTCTCCATTTTGCTTGAAGATTCTTTTGCCAACTAGTTGTCACTTCAAGTTGACTTCCCAAAATTGATTGAACTCCTTTTGAACTTTTTTCTTTTAGCTTGTTGCTATTGTATAAACCTATTTTTATCAAGTCTTAAAAAACAAAGCAATGAAAAAAGTTCTATTTCTTCTTTTCTTATGCTGTTGTCTTGGCAATTACAAAACAATAGCACAAACCCAAATCAGTGGCGGATTATTTGAAAACACCAACTGGACGCTGGCAGAAAGTCCTTATTTGGTTACCGGAGACGTAGTCGTTTTCCCAGGAGTAAGTTTGATCATCGAAGCGGGAGTGGAAATTCGTTTTGCTTCCGAAACGGGGCTCGAACTTCGTGCGGGAAGCCTGTATGTAGAAGGGACGGAAAATGAAAAAGTCGTCTTTACTTTAGATGCTTCTGATCCCATGTCTGCTCCCAAATGGAAAGGCATTCAAAACACTTCTTTGGAAGGACAAGAAATTGTGGTTGACATCGAACATGCCACCATTGAGTATGCTCAAACAGGCATCAATTATGGCCGTGGCTTTGCTGATCGTTCTGTCCTCGGCAGTACTTTCCGCTTCAACGAAAGAGCCATTTATGATGGTGGACAAGGCTACAATTGGATTACCGTAACTGATTCGGAGTTTCACCAAAATAAAATTGGGATGCAGGGCAGACTTTCTGCCATCAACTCCACTTTTACCAACAACGAAGTGGGTTTTGCCAATCCACATACTTTCTCCAATATCAACTCTGGTGGTCGACTGATCAACTGCTTGTTCCAAGACAACTACCTCGCCGTAGGGAGCATCGGGCAAATCATTACCATTGCCATCATGGAGAATAGTGTTTTCGAAAACAACTACATGTGTTTCAATGGCTACTGGCTCAATGCCGATGAATGTTCCTTTTCGGGATCAGATTCTATTGCAATCGCTTTCCAAAAAGGAGAAGTAAAAAACAACACCTTTACCGACAATGAAACGGGTATTGAGGTAAATATTTTCAATAATAGCATGACCATCAAAGACAATGAGATCGTGGCCAATACGGTGGGCATAAAAATCGATGGACCAGGAGCAGCTATTTTCGACAATACCATTTGCAATAACAGTGCGCAAGATGCATTGCTCACAACCAACCAAGCAATAGACCTCAACTTCAATTGCTGGTGTACCACAGACCTAATCACCATCGCTAGCCAGGTAACCGATGCTTTTGATGATGCAGCCCTAGGAATCGCTTCCTTTGACAGCATTAATATAAACTGTCTCAACGAATTGGTTTATCCCGGGGATGCCAATCACGATGGTGTTGCCAATGCTTGGGATATGTTGCATCTGGGATTGGCTTACGGATTTTCTGGTCCAGCGAGAAGCAATGGACACGAAAATTGGGCGGGACAAAGCGCCGATGATTGGGCGGATGATTTTCCAGATAAAGTCAATGCCAAACATGCTGACTGCAACGGTGACGGCATTGTTGACGAGCTCGACCTGGCGATACTCGAACAGCATTATGGCAAAAGCCACCAATCCAATGCTACTTACGATCCACCAATGCCAATTGCAAATTTGGAATTGAGCATCAGCGATATCATTCCCGATCCAGCCCAGGAACAATTGCGCCTCGACTTTGATCTGAGTGCGGTAGATGGTATGGTAGATAATCTTTATGGCATTGCCCTTCGCTTAGAGGCCAATACGCCTTTTTTCAAAAACAATAGTAGTCAATTGCTCACTCAAAATGGATGGATGGGATCGTCACAAGACCTTTCAGTAATGGTCAAGGAGCTGCCAGCAGAACAAGCCATTGAAGTGGCTATCGTCCGGACGGATCATCAAGCCATGTCGGGAATGGGGGCACTTTTTAGCTTACTCTTTGAAGTAACGGAAGCAGCCCAAACTCAGGAAATTGTATTTGAAGTACAAGACATCATTGCCATTTCCGACGCAGGAGAATACTGGGGGATCGACGATGTATCGGCCTCTACTGTGCTCACCAGCATTGGGACGCCCGACCAGCCTGCTATCCGCATTAGTCCAAACCCAACAACGGATTATCTGCAGATAGAGCGAGGAGAAGCCGCGATCAACAGCATTCAGCTGATGAATACCCAAGGTCAGATTCTACGGAATTGGCTTCCTTCCGAAAACCTACTTCTAGTGGGAGATCTTCCCACTGGTGTCTACTTTATTGTGTTTGAGACGGAACAGACTTCTGTGGTTGAAAGAGTTGTCAAAAATTAATCATTGGAGAGATGGCCACCGCTCAATTGTGGCCATCCTTCTACTGGGATTTAATAAAAATACATTGGTTAATCCACTTTCAATCACTACCTTTGCCAATTGTTTTCAATCCTATTTTTCACACATCGGCAAAGGCCCAAAATACTATGGCGAAGAAGGTAATTAAAAAAGCAAGCAGCAACGGACAGGTAGCGGTCAACGGGCACATCGAAGTCATTGGAGCTAGAGTACACAACCTCAAGGAAATTGACGTTAGCATTCCTAGGAACCAGTTTGTTGTCATCACTGGAATCAGTGGCAGTGGGAAATCCTCTCTGGCCTTTGATACCATCTATGCGGAGGGGCAGCGACGTTATATGGAAACCTTTACAGCCTACGCTCGCCAGTTTATCGGAGAAATGGAACGGCCAGATGTGGAAAAAATCACGGGCCTCAGCCCCGTCATTTCTATTGAACAAAAAACCACGGGCCGTAATCCACGTTCGACGGTAGGGACCATTACAGAAATCTACGATTTTTTGCGCTTGTTGTATGCGCGCATCGGGGAGGCGTATTCTTACACCACTGGAAAGAAAATGGTGCGCTACAATGAAGACCAAATGTTAGAGCACATTTTCAAAAACTTCAAGAATAAAAAAATACTGCTGCTCGCTCCTTTGGTTCGAGCGAGAAAAGGGCACTACCGAGAGCTTTTTGACCAAATCCGTAAGCAAGGATATACAAAAGTACGTGTCGATGGCGTCATTCTCGATATCAGCCCTGGTATGCAAATCGATCGCTACAAAATTCACGATATCGAAGCGGTGGTTGATCGCTTGTCTGTCAGCACTGAGCGAAGAGAAAGACTAGCGGCTTCTTTACAGACGGCATTGAAGATGGGTAATGGTTTTATTTTACTCATGGAGCACGGCAAGAAAGAAGTTTTTCCGTACAGCAAGCACCTCATGGATCCCGATACGGGTGTTTCCTATGAAGAACCTTCGCCCAATGCTTTTTCGTTCAATTCACCGTACGGTGCTTGCCCCAAGTGCAAGGGCCTTGGGGTAGTACACAAGGTAGATTTGGAAAAGGTCATTCCCGATTACAGCAAAAGCATCAACGAAGTAGGGATTGCTCCCTTCGGTGAAGTTCGGGAAAATATGACCTTCAAACAACTGCGTAGTATTGCCAAAAAATACAAGTTTAGCTTCTCGACGCCAATTAAAGATATTCCGGAAAAAGCCCTAAATGCCATCCTGCATGGTGGTGACGATAGCTTTGAAGTCAACCTTCGCTACAGCAAACACGATTTTACTTACAATCTAGCTTACGAAGGTCTGATCAACATGATCGAACGTTGGTATCGCGATTCTAGTTCTGATAAAATTCGTCGGTGGGCAGAGGAGTTCATGACGATTGATACCTGTCCCGAATGTAATGGGATGCGTTTGAAGAAAGAATCCCTCCACTTCAAATTAGGTGAGAAGAACATCGCAGAACTGGCCATGATGGATGTTGGAGCGTTGGGGGACTGGATGGAAAAGCTAGACAAAAAATTGAGCAAACGCCAGTTGATGATCGCCAAGGACATTCTCAAAGAAATTCGTTTGCGGGTAGGCTTTTTATTGCACGTCGGACTGGATTACTTGAGTCTGAACCGACCTGCCAGAACACTTTCCGGAGGAGAATCCCAAAGGATTCGTTTGGCTACCCAAATTGGTTCTCAACTCACTGGAATTACCTATATTTTGGATGAACCCAGTATTGGTTTACATCAACGCGACAATCAAAAGCTGATTGAAGCACTACGAGAATTATCCGATATCGGAAACACCGTTTTGGTCGTCGAACACGATAAAGATATCATGCTCGCTTCTGATTACCTGATCGACTTGGGACCAGGAGCGGGTAAACATGGTGGCGAATTGGTTGGAGAAGGCATTCCAAAAGATTTTCTGAGCAAAAACACCCTCACCTCCGGTTATCTCAAAAACGAACGCAAAATCGAGGTGCCGCAAAAACGCCGGAAAGGCAATGGCGATTTTCTCGAGCTCAAAGGAGCCAAAGGCAATAACCTCAAAAATGTCAACATTAAAATTCCTCTGGGCACTTTTTGCTGTGTGACTGGTGTTTCGGGCAGTGGAAAATCGACCTTGATCAACGAGACCCTCTATCCTATCCTTCGTCAGCATTTTTACAAAAGTCGTCAAAAACCATTGACCTACGATAGTTTCGTGGGTTTGGATCACATCGACAAAGTCATTGAAATTGATCAATCCCCTATTGGCCGAACACCGCGCTCCAATCCGGCAACTTACACGGGCGTCTTTACCGACATTCGAAAGATCTTTTCCGAGTTACCCGAAGCTAAAATTAGGGGCTACAAACCTGGGCGTTTCTCTTTCAACGTCAAAGGAGGACGTTGCGATGTTTGTGAGGGAAGTGGGCGTCGAGTGATCGAAATGAATTTCCTACCCGATGTTCAAGTGGACTGTGAAAAATGCTTGGGCCGCCGTTACAATCGAGAGACCCTGGAGATCATTTACAAGGGCAAATCCATCAGCGACGTTTTGGATATGACCGTCAACGAAGCGGTTGAGTTTTTCGAAAATATTCCCAACATTTATCGAAAGATGAAGACGCTTCAAGATGTTGGTCTGGGCTATATCACATTGGGGCAACAAGCAACAACGCTTTCGGGAGGGGAGGCACAAAGAGTGAAGCTAGCAGAAGAATTGGCCAAAAGAGATACCGGAAAAACCCTTTATATTCTGGATGAGCCAACTACTGGCCTCCACTTCGATGACATTCGTCAACTGCTCAGTGTACTCAATAAACTAGTCGACAAGGGAAATACCATTATTGTTATCGAACACAATATGGATGTGATCAAAGTTGCAGATTACATCATTGATATCGGACTAGAGGGAGGCCATCGAGGTGGAACGGTCGTTTGTGCCGGAGCACCAGAAAAAATTGCCAAACACAAAAAAAGTTATACTGGACACTTTCTAAAAATGGAGCTTTAAGGCTCCATTTTTAGAAACGATTTTCGACCTCCTCCGCTCAGCAGCTAACACAAGAAAATGCAT
>JBCCSR010000070.1:0-11525 GCA_039199865.1 Bacteroidota bacterium | reverse complement strand
TAGCAATTCAAATAAAGTAGTTAGGGAGGCAGGAAAGGTCCGAAGTTTTTCCAAGTCAATTTGTCCACCATCAGGCCTCGCTTTCATGACTTCTTTTCGAATAGCGGAGATGGCCCAATCCAACAATTGTTCTGTTTCCCTAAGATGAGTGAAGGTCCTTTTCGTAGTTTGACTTAGGGCCGGATTGATTTTTCTCAAGGCCGGAATGAGGTGGTGACGAATTTGATTGCGGACATATTTGTCCGTGGCATTGGAAGGGTCTGTACGAAATGCAATCGCATGTTTTTTGGCAAAAGATTCGATCATCGCCTTATCGGCAAATTGGAGTGGTCGGATGATGGCGCCATTTTTAAGTGGAATACTTCTAAGCCCTCTGATGCCCGTTCCCTTGGCAAAATTGTAGAGAAAGGTTTCCAGTTGATCATCCAGATGATGGGCCGTAGCGAGATAGGGATAATGGTTTTGGGTTTGAATTTGTTTGAACCAATCATATCGAGCTTGTCTTGCGGCCATTTGGATGGACCATTTGTGTTGCTTGGCCAATGTCTCTGTGTCGAAGCGAGTCGTAAAAAATGGGCGATCAAATTGCAAAGCCAATTCTTGGACAAAACGCTCATCCGCATCGGATGCGGTGCCTCTCAACTGAAAATTACAATGTGCCATGCCATAGTCAAGACCCGCCCGCTCAAAGAGATGGACCAAAACCACCGAATCGACACCTCCGCTGACTGCGAGTAGACAGCGGTCTTTTGGCGTCAATAATTGCTGTTGTTCAAGAAAACTTTTAAATTTTTCGAACATAATCGTTACCCATTTTACTTTTTTCAGTCTCTAAAACTACAAAGATACCTCAAGGTAATGACTTTTATAAAACTTGGAAAAAGTAAGGATACCGAACTGGAAGACAATGAAGTCGTCAGACGCATTGTTGAGGAAAACCAACAAGATCTGCTGGAAATTCTCTACGAACGGTATGTCAATCGGATTTATCGCAAATGCCTGACCCTGACGCGCGAAGCCAGTTTGGCTAAAGACCTTACCCATGATATTATGGTCAAGGTTTTATTGAATCTGGCCAAATTTAAGGGCAATGCCAACTTCTCCCTTTGGGTCAATGTGATTGCCTACAATTATTGTATGGACTATTTTCGAAAACAAAAGAAAAAGCCCATCAGCAATTATGAAGTGTTGCCCCAAAGTGAAGCCCTTTCCGATTATGCAGAGATCGAACTCAGAGAACTCAAAGAATTACAGCTCACAGAATTAGAAGAACAATTTGGACATTTGCGCAAAGAAGACCAGATGATTTTGCTGATGCGCTATCAGGATGGAATGTCGATCAAAGAAATGGCCAGTTTACTCGGAATCAAAGAAGGAGCGGTAAAGATGCGCTTGAAAAGAAGTAGAGCTCAATTGTCTAAACGTCTAAAAGTGAAGAAATCATGAAAAGGAGTCCCGATCAAGAAGAACATCCCGAAATCAGAGCCGCACTTTCAGAACGATTTGGGGTCATGCGAGTAAACGAGGAAGCACCCAAAGAGCTGAAAAAGGAAGTGTTCAATACACTAGACACGATTCAGTTGTTTGCAGATATCGCTGACCTGTTTACCATCAAATTTACGCGTACGGAACTGGATTTTTTGGATTTATCCAGCCAGCAAGGTGCTCCTGGTCCACAAAGTGACGATGAAGAAGAATTGGGACGATTGAAATAAATTTTTCATTTTTTTCATTTATCCCGTGACGGAAATCTTTTTTTAAGTCTCTCTATTATAGTCAACAAAAGGAACGGAGAGACAACATAGACCAACTATCAAAAATGAACGAATTTACAAACTGGACGGAAATATTATACAATTCATTTTACAAGTTTTTAGAACAAGCAACTGCCGTCTTTCCAAAACTTGTAGGAGCCATCTTAATTTTATTTTTTGGTTGGCTCTTTTCCAAATTGCTTGCCGCCATTGTTGCTAGGCTTTTGAAAACCATGAAATTTGATGAGCTGGCAGAGCGCTTTAAGGTATCGGAGTATTTAGAAAAAGCCAGTATCGCTGCTCCACCGAGTCGCTTGCTGGGCAAATTTATTTACTGGATTTTATTGTTGTTTACCTTTATCACCGCAAGTGATGCGCTAGGCTGGGAGAGCGTTTCTCAACAACTGAATCGACTATTGATCTTCCTACCCAATTTGTTCATGGCCCTTTTGTTTTTCGTGGTGGGAACTTACATCGCAGGAATGATTCGCGATTTGATCAAAGGAACGACCGCTTCTATTGGCATCAGTACGGGAAAGATGATCAGCAATCTCGTTTTTTATTTTTTGTTTGTCGTCGTTTCGATTACAGCGCTAGAACAAGCCGGTTTGGATACGACTTTGATCACCTCTAATCTCTTGTTGATTTTAGGAACAATATTTATCGCCGCCGCCATTTCCTATGGTTTTGCCTCACGTGATTTATTGGCGAACATCTTGGCAGGTTTTTTCAGCAAACGAACTTTTGCCGAAGGGCAAACCATTTCAGTAAATGGCGTGCAAGGAAAGATTATAGAAATGACCAATATCTCGGTGACCCTCCTCTCTACGGAGGAAGAAAAGGTACGGATCGTCATTCCAACCCACGAATTGTTGGTAAGTAAAGTAAAAATTATTGGATGAGCATTTCCCCAAATGACCCTTGAGGGGATTGCTTCCCGTCCTCTAGCGGGAGCGGTCTTCCTCTTTGGTACCAGAGCCCACGTAAATGGCCATCTTTAGAGGGCAGCTAAGATTTGATGACTAGTTTTAATTGGATAAAGGTCTAAGAAATTGAAGAGGTATAGTTGGTTTTTTAGTGTACAGACAGCTTATTTGCTTTGGTAAATAGGCTGTCTTTTTATTATTTGGTTTTGCTTTATCCCGGATCTGCTTCCGAACCGGTTTTGTGGCGAAGCAAACCACGAAACGCATCCTTTACGGTATTTCCTTGCTGTACCACTTTGTAGACTTCCTCCGAAATGGGCATTTGGATTTGATGCTGTCGGGCCAATTCCAGCACTACTCCACAGGTTTTTACTCCTTCTGCTACCATGGACATTTCTTCAATGATTTCATCCAAAGATCTTCCTTGTCCTAGCTGAAAACCAACGTGCCGATTTCGGCTTAAGGAGCTGATACAAGTGGCCACCAAATCGCCCATGCCCGCCAGACCCGCAAAAGTGGTGGGTTGGCCGCCCATTGCAGTACCCAAGCGAGTGAGCTCCGCCAAGCCTCTGGTAATGACTGCCGCTCGGGTATTGTCTCCAGCGCCAGCACCATCGCCCATGCCCGCTGCAATGGCAATGACATTTTTCAAAGCGCCACCCAATTCACAACCGATCACATCTTCATTGGTGTATACACGAAAAAGTCCTGTTCGAAAAACTTTTTGCAGTGCTTTGGCAATGGTATCATCTACCATGGCAATGACACTCGCCGCCGCTTGCCCGGCAATGATCTCTCTGGCAAGATTGGGGCCGGTAAGCACTCCGGCGGGGTGGCCGGGCATCATGCTTTCGATGATTTCGGTCATCCGCATTCGCGTTCCTTGTTCCAGTCCTTTGGACAAACTTACAATGGGAACCCAGGGACGGATATACGGACGTGCATCTTTTAATACGTGTCGAAAACTTTGCGCAGGAACGCCCATGACGACTACATCGGCATCCTCTACTGCCTTTTGAATGGAATTGGTCGCCTTGAGAGAGGGAGTAAGTTGAGCACCGGGCAGGTATTTTTCATTGCGATGAAATTCATTGATTTCCTTGACGGTTGTTTTATTGCGTGCCCACATCCTGGTAGGGCTATTTTGAGCCGTTAAGGAGGCTACGGTAGTTCCCCATGAACCACCTCCCAGTAAACCTACTCTTAATTTCATACTTTACTTTTATGATTGTTTAAAATGGTATCAATTTGCGGTTCGTCTTGTCCTAGCTCTTGCAGGAAGAGATTGCGCACTTCATCTACACGTTGGGTCAGGAATTCTCCTTGCCAATTGGTCGTACTGATGGGAGGCAGGACAATGACTTCAACGGCAGAGGGCCGAAACAAATTGGTGCCACGCGGCATGACATCATGTGCATTCTTGATCACAACTGGAACCAGTGGTACGCCGGCCTGCATGGCCAAATGGAATGCTCCTTTTTTGAAGGGGCCCAATTGATAGTCATAGCTACGCGTCCCTTCTGGGAAAATGATGATGGAAGTACCACTTCGTAGGGCATCCACTGCCGGTTTCATGGCTTCGATTGCTTTCTCCCGATTTTTCCGATCAATAAAAATGACTCCAGCGGCAGACATCAATTGTCCAATTACGGGCATGTGTTTTAACTCCTTTTTGGCGATCCCTACCGCGTTTTTGCGAACGAGTTTGGACACGATAAATAGATCGACATTACTTTGGTGGTTGAAGATGAAAACGGCGGGTCGATGCGACCACAAATGCTCTTCTCCCTTGACCACCAATTGAATGCCCGCCATTGAGGTCACCAAATCTCCGACCGAAGCCATCAGTGAATTGACCCCTTCCTGCCAAGAGAGGTTGAGGGCTCCGTTTCTTACGCCATTGAATACTGCGGGAATCAAACTTCCAGCGGCCAAACCAGTACGTAAAATATTGCTGACCCCGGGTTGATCCTCATCGTCGAAGCGATAAATCGGCCAGTCGTTTTGAAAGGCAACTGCGGAAAGTTTGGTATCCGGATTGATGGGACGGGGATGGCCAACAATTTCCATTAGCGGCATATCTTCCGCACTATCGGTGTAGAAATAACTTTTGTTGAGGTCGAGCTGGTACTTTTTGGTCAACTCCTTGGCGGCATATGCTTTGCCATCTCCCCAACATGCCGGTTCTACAATGTTGCCCGTAAATACGCCATTGTCAACTTCCATGCGGGTACACATGACCTGGTCAATGCCCAAATCTCTGGCAATTGGATTGACCTGATAGGGCGTTGCTGCGGAAATGATGGCAACGGTATGTCCTTTGGCCATGTGGGCGGCAACTAGCGCACGAGACTCTGGGTAGATTTCGTCTGCTAAATGTTTTTGGTAGACCTCCTCTCCAAGTTGAACAAACAATTGTTCCTTGATTCCTTTTACTCCTTTTGCCCCAACGGCTGCCAATCCCGCAAAGTTACCGTCGCCCATCGCATAGACCAAGACCCCCGCAAATTGAGCGAGCACTTCCCGGGCAGTAATGCGACCACTGAGCAGGCGGGTTTGGAAAAACTCCTTGGCAGAAAAACTTTTGATGAGGGTACGATCTAGATCGAAAAAGGCACCAATATGTGGTCCGGATTCTCCTTTGAGAATTTCGTTGGTCAGGTGCTCCGTCCTCGAACCGGGAACAATATCCCTTTCTATGGGAACATAAGTACTTTCCTCGTGGGGCTTGGACAACATGATGCTTTGCAATGTTTTGATGCGTTGGCTAAGCTCTTGGAGTTGCTGATCGAAGTTTTGTAAAATTTCTGTTTTTTGGTCTTTGGGCGTAGGAATTAAATCCCTGTTTCTAATGAGGCGAAGTCCGTTGACGAGGAAGGGTTTGGATACCGATTCGATCCTTTGGATACTGCCTTGCCATTGCATCTCCTCTCCCAGGTAAAGACAATTATTGATAAAAGTTTCTTCATCAAAGGGACGATTGGGATCCCAACTGATTAAGGCATGAATAATGACGCGATAGGCCTCGATGTAAGTATTGAGGATGACGGGGGCAACGAGTAATTTTTGTTGGTTGAGCAATTCTTGCAGGTCATAAGTATCTTCTTGTACGTGCTGATTCCATTCCGGATCAATACCGTTGAGGTTGAGCTCAATTTCATCGCTAAACTGCGCTTTACGCGAGTAGAAAAACTCAAACTTGAACAAGTTCCGCAATTCCATGATTTCCGACCAAAAAGCGAAAAGTCGATCTTGGGGCGCACTATCCACTACTTTGAGCATGGCCAATTCGATGAAGGCCCGATGGTAGAGATGGTGGACGGCCATGTTGGCGTAATAAGTCGTTGACAGATAGTTTTCGGAGGCAATGACGTATCGAGCGTTTAGATCGTCGCTCTGTTGGAGAATGAGCCCTGCTTTTCGCAACAGATTGAGCGCAATTTGTACACTCTCTCCAATGGGTTTTCCGCGGTCGACTAGGGCATCGGGTTTGTATCTTTCGATCAATTGCATCAAATCGGAAAGATCGCTTTCGATGGCCCTTTTGCTCAAAGCATATTTTCCCAAGAGGGAGATACAAATCAAGGAGGCAGTCGTTACTGGAGTGATTTGGTTGATGCGATGAACCAATTCCAGGGCAAAACGAGGAATCACGCCATTGGCAGACATAAAACGCTCTGGTTGGCTGGCCACGCCAGATAGTGGATTGGAGCTCGAAAAAACAGGTGGACCAAATCGCAAGGAGATTCGGCCAAATTTGTCTCCCAATTTTTTGACATAATTTAGAAACCAACCTAGACTCTCGGGGCTCTTTAAATGCCCACGACCTTCCATGGTCATTTCTTTGACATCTGGAATCAAATCGTAGACGATCGAAACGGGAATGTATTTGACTTCTTGTCGAGTATCGATTTCGGCGTCTTTGATGTATTTGAGGATGCCCATTCTAGGCCAAACTAGCTTTCCGGTTCGAGAGCGCGTTCCCTCGATGGCCCACATAAAGTGGGATTTTTCTCGGACCAAATTGGAAATAAAATGGCGCAAAGTGGCTTTGTAAACCAAATTGTCTTTGAAAGAGCGTCGGATAAAGATGACTCCTATTTTACGACCAAATTGCCCTAAACCGAGGAAACTCATGTTGATTCCGGCAAAGGTGAAGGGAATGGGGAGGCCATGTCTGGCCAAAACTACCGCCAGAACGAACATGTCGATATAGGTTTTGTGCGTCATCACAAAAGCAATCGGATGGCGGCGAGCCAATTTGGTCAATGCCTTGATTTCGTTGGAATTGATGTCGATGGTTTTTTTGTAACCCCGCGATAGAATGTACTGAGCGGTTTGAATACCAACGACATTGGCTACGGGTTGATGCGTAGTAAACATCTCTTTCAAATAGCCTTGAGCCTCCTCATTGAGAGACGTAAGACTGGCATTTTGCGACTTGGCAATTTCCTTTAGCTTATTTTGAAAGTTTTGATCATTGAGGAGCTGCTCCATTTTCGGCGATCTCTTTTTGCTGGATTTATGGCAAATCCCTATTATTTGTATTGCAAAACTACTTCTCACCAACAATGTAATGAATCTATCTGTGATTTTTGGATAAATTTTCTAGAAATGCCCTACTTGCCTGAAATTCAGGCGCCAAGCGGTTTTTTTTTGCGTTTTTTTAGGCTTTGGAACTGAAATTGCAGGATAGGTTTAAAAGAATAATATTTTTTATATCGAAAAAAAACATACCTTAGAGTTGAAGCATGCCTTGAATGCCAAATAAAAAAAGGAATTTCAAACAATATTCATGAAAAAAAACTTGTTTGCTGTTTGAATGCCCTGTCTTCAAAAAAGACGAAGAGAGACAATTAAAAAACTTGATTAACCTACAAGCAGAAATGTCGCAGATTGAAGATTTACCAAATAAAATCAAAAGACCTTCCATGTTTTGGCTGTTTACCGAAGCAGGTAGGGCCCTTACCGAATTGAGTATTTCTATTCCCTACCGTACCTTATATCGCAATTGCGAACAGGGAGATGGACATCCGGTTCTGGTATTGCCTGGTTTTATGGCCAGTGATCGATCTACGGGGCCCTTACGTAAGTTTGTCGACAAACTGGGCTATTCGACCTACGGCTGGAATCTGGGGCGAAATTATGCCAAAATTGAGTTTGTAGATGCCTTGCTCCTGACTATGGAGGAGATCTACGAGACCCATCAAGAACCCATTACTTTGATTGGCTGGAGCTTGGGAGGTGTTTTTGCCAGACAGTTGGCAAAGGCCAAGCCAGAATGGGTGCGACAGGTCATTACCCTTGGATCTCCTTTTCGCGGAGTAAGTGAACCCAATAATGTTGCTTGGATTTACAATCTATTGACTGGGGGGAAAAGGGTCAGAGAGGTTGATCCCAAAATTCTGATGGACATTCCATTGCCTGCTCCAGTCCCAACGACTGCCATTTATACCAAAGAAGATGGTATCGTACCCTGGAAAGTTTGCCTGGAAAGGGAAGAGGATGAATGGCATCAAAATATTCAAGTTCGCGGTAGTCATCTTGGACTGGGTGTCAATCCTACGGTACTCAATATCATTGCAGATCGCTTGTTATATACCAAGTCCTGCTGGGGGCATTTCCGTCCTCATAATATCGTCAATGATTTGCTTTTCTATCCTTCGCTATAAATTTCCTTTTTTCTTCTCTTTGATCGCATAGTCTACTGCACGTGCCGTAAGTGCCATAAAAGTCAGGGTTGGATTTTGAGTAGAAACGGAGGTCATACAAGCCCCATCGGTGACGAATACATTCTTACAAGCATGCAATTGGTTCCAGCGATTGAGCAAAGACGTTTTCGGATCCTTTCCCATTCTGACTCCACCCATTTCGTGAATATCTAGTCCGGGGGCCTGATGAGTATCAGAGGTTTGAATATTGGTAAAGCCTGCTTTTTGATACATATCGGTCAACTGCTCAAAAAAGTCGGCGAGCATTTTCTCGTCGTTATCATCATAGTCCATAGAAATCCTGGCTAGGGGAATGCCCCATTGATCGACTTGCTGCTCGTCGAGGGCAACGAAATTACTAGCTTTGGGAATGGTTTCTCCCATCATCCCAGTACTCAATCCCCAAGGGCCCAATTCACTGGATACCAAATTATCGTAGAGTTGTTGGCCTACGCCTTTTCCATTTAACTTTTTACCTCTCCAAGAATAAAGATCTGCCGCATAACCTCGGAGGAAATCCGTTTCTTGTCGGTAGACATTTCTAAACCTAGGAATGTAGGCGCTAGTGGGCCGACGGCCTGCTGTTTTGAACTCGCGATGCCCTTCGTGAATAGCAGAAATTTTACCGCGATAGTTGTGGAAGGCGACGTATTTGCCCATCAAATCATTGTCATTACCCAAGCCATTGGGGAAGCGCTTTGATTTGGAGTTGAGCAGGATCAAATTGGTATTGATGGTAGCGGCATTGACGAAAATCAGGTCGGCAAAATACTCCGTTGTACTTTTGTCGAGCGCATCAATGATTTGTACCCCAACTGCTTTTTGCTTTTGCTCATCGTAAAGAATCGAATGGACTACGGAATGAGGGCGGAGCGTCATATTGCCCGTTCGTTCTGCCCAGGGAATGAGGGTAGAATTGACATTGAAGTAGCCACCGAAAGGGCAACCTCTCTCACAGATGGTTCGGTTGAGACAGAGGGCACGTCCTTGTTGTTGAAAAATGGCTTTGGTTTCGGTGAGGTGAGCACATCTGGCATAAATGAGATGGCGATTGGCGTAGTTTTGCCGAATGACCTCCTGAAAGTATTTTTCTACGCAGGTTAGCTCCCAGGCCTTTAGAAATTCGCCATCGGGTAAGGTATCTAAACCATCCCTGTTGCCCGACACTCCAACAAAGCGCTCAACATAACTGTACCAGTCTTTTAGGTCATTGTAGCGGATGGGCCAATCGACCACAAAACCATCCCTCGCGGGCCCCTCAAAATCGTAATCACTCCAGCGTTGGACCTGACGGGCCCACATCAATGACTTACCGCCAACTTGGTAGCCCCTGATCCAATCAAATGGTTTTTCTTGAATGTAAGGATGTTCCTGGTCCTTGACGAAAAAATGGGTAGTATCCTCGCGAAAGGCATAGCACTTACTCACCACTGGATTGTCCGCTTTCATTTGTTGGCTGACTTGACCACGATGTTTGAACTCCCAGGGTTGCAAATTGGTTGTTGGATAATCTTTTAGATGTTGGACATTTCGTCCCCTTTCAAGCACCAGTGTTTTTAATCCGTGATCACAAAGCTCTTTGGCGGCCCAGCCCCCCGTCATTCCTGCCCCAATGACAATGGCATCAAAGTGATATGTAGTTTGTTTTGACATGTTGTTGGCTTAATTTCGATTTTGCATGATTCAAATTTTTGCGCAGCCACTGAAGCGAGAAGGGACGAATTCGAAATCGAGGTGTTGGCTTAAAAAGTAGGCTGAGCTGGTAAAGTGTTGTTGACTTAGTTGTTTGACCTTTTCGTAGAAAAATGAGCTTGCACTCTGAACTTTTTCCAATGGCAATTTTTGTGCTGCAGCCTGCTCATGCTCGTTTTTATTGATCTGCTCCAATGCTTCTAGCCAGTCGTACTGTTGTTCTGCTGTCAAGTCTTGAAAGGTCCGAACGTCTTTGGAGGTTAACTGCTGCATCAATGACTGATAGCCTTCAATGAATTTTTGGATCTGCTTGGGAAGGCAACAATCGTTGACCATGTTGAGAATAAAATCGATTCTCGAATCTGGGTTTTGTACGAGTACCGGGTCAATTGGCAACAGAGCATTGGCCAGTTGATCAATAAAGGCGTATTGTGGTCGCTCAAGTGGGATGTTGTCAAAAACTGGGATTGCCTCTAATTGACAAGAGGGGAGCAGTACCGCTCCGGCAGATAAGAGTGCAATTTGTTGGATGGCTTTTCTTCTGTTCATAAAGGATGCAATGAGGTGAAATCAAACGAAACAAGAAAATGGTAGTAGGACCAAGGAGATCAATTGTTGACTTCGGCTTAACGCAAAAATACCCCAAACGTAAGTGCCGGAGAGCTGGCGACCAAGTCTCCCGAACCTCCACCAAAAGCGGCGAAAGCACCAAATTTATTGGGGATGAATTCATTGATGATTTTAAAGGTGACCGTATTGTATTGCTGGCCATTGATGTACAAACCCGTCAAGTTGAAATCTAGGCCAATACCATCTTCTTCGATGGCTTGAAAACTGGATAGAAAGGCGGCAATAATTAGTTTTTCGCTCAAGCGAAGCCCAATTTCTGCACCCAAATAAATTCGGTTAAACACTTCCTCGCCGTACCAAGCATAAGATCCAAAGCCGTAGACATAAAGTTGACTATTGGCATATCCCAAACTCAAGCCCGGACGAACTTTCCAGGCGTTGAAACCCGATTTCAATTCTGTTTCGGCCTGAAAACTACTCGTTGGTATCCCGACATTCATCAAAAGCCCGAAGGCCAGTCCGTTAATAGAGAGCAACTGATACTTGGCAAAGACCTCAATATCTCCGAAGGTTTGTAGACTACCCGCCTCATTGAAGGAAATGGCAAGGGTCGTATCGACCATATCGCCCGTTTTGAGAAACTTGAAGGGAACATCTAATCCAAGGGTCAGCTTGTTGCCGATGCCCAGCTCACCATAGTATTGTAGGGTAACATCAGAAACCTGTCGGGGCAAATCTAGTGAGCTTTCCAAACCAAATAGCTTGGAATAGGGTAAAACGGTATTGAATGCCAGTTGATGATATTGTTTTCCCGCACCCTGCGCCCAAGGCGACTGTCCCCAGCCCAGCTGAAGGCTCAAAACGAAAAGAAG
>JBCCSR010000069.1:0-11555 GCA_039199865.1 Bacteroidota bacterium | reverse complement strand
GTTTTTCCAGGCAAAGCTGGATTAACCGCTCATCTGAAAAGGATAAAGGAGTAATCCAACTCAATCGGTTTCTCCAATTGTCGTCTTTCCCTGTGGCTACAACTGTTTGTTTACCAGATCTTATTTTCCAAAATAAAAATAAGCGACATACCAGCGGCGGCACCCGAAATGAATACATTCCAATCCCGATGTTTGACCCCCAGTTGATTCAAAAACAAATAAGCGATACTGACGATAAAAAATACCACCAGAATTTGTCCTAGTTCAATGCCGATATTAAAGCCCAATAGTGGTAGGGCAACCGAGGAGGAATCCATTAAAAGGGCCTTGAAATAATTGGAAAATCCCATGCCGTGGATGAAGCCAAAAAACAAAGCCATGACGTAATTTTTACTCATCCTGGCATTGTGCTCAGCTGGATTGGAACCGATTACATTGTTTAGGGCAGTCAAAAGTATGGTAACCGGAATGAGAAATTCGATGATCTTAGACGGGATGGTGAAGATATCTAAGGAAGACATGATCAAGGTTACGCTATGACCAATGGTGAAAGCGGTGACCAAAATAAGAATGCTCTTCCACTGTTGGATGCGATAAATGGCGCATAGGGCAACCAAAAAAAGCATATGATCATAGCCCGCAAAATCGGAAATGTGTTCGAACCCTAACTTGACGTAAAAACCAAAAGAATCCATGTCAAAACTTTAGTTGGTGAACTGGTTTTTCTTTGTTGAGCATCAAACTTTTTGACTGGTCGTCAATGTGTACATAGACAATGTTATTTTGATCGAAAAAGAGGTCGGTGAAAACGGCGTTTTTAACTTCCATCGTTTTCACCGGTGATGATTGTTGGTATTCGAAATAAACCCAAAGCGCTGTATTATCGCCTTCCCCTTTAAGATGTTTCCTCTTGATTTGAAGATTGACCCGCTCACTATTTACACTGACTTGAAAGAATTGGTTAAGATAGTCTAGAAGCAATTGATTCGCCTTTATGGATTCGTTTGGTTGACAGAAGGCAAGTTCCTTGCTCTGTGGATCAAAGACGATGGCTTCATTGACATCGGTCAGGAATAGTTTGAGATGAATGGTCAATCGTTGTTGTTGGGAGGAGTATTCAATCTCACACAAAGATAGCTTTAATGGATGAGCATTTGCAGGAACAGGCATCCACAGCATTAGGAGTAGAGCAAAAAGTCGAAAGACAATCATAATTGGATTTTGATTCATCACTTTCCTTCAGCTTGTATCTTTTTTGCAATGGACTGAACTTCCTTAAATACACGGATTAAATTGCCTCCCCAAATCTTTGCAATCTGCTCCTCTGTATATCCTCGTTTGACCAATTCGATGGTAATGTTCATTACTTCACTGGCATCAAAGACGCCTTCAATGCCACCGCCACCATCGAAATCACAACCAATTCCAACATGATCAATACCGGCTACTTTGACAATATGTTCAATATGATCGGCCACATGTTTTACCGTTGCTGGAGGCCTAGGATACTTTTCGTCGAGTGCTTGGAAGGCTTTTCTAGCTGCGGATTGTTCTTCGGGAGTCATGTCACTAAATGGCTTCATCTCCGCTCGAAGAGCAGCTACGGCAGAGTCTCGCTGGACATTAGGTGGCGCTTTACGCAAATAATCTGCTAGCATAGTGAGTTGGACAACGCCTCCATTTTTGGCCATCAATTGCAACATCTCATCTGTCATATTGCGCTTGTGATCGGTAACGGCCCGTGCATTGGAATGGCTGGCGATAATTGGCGCTTTTGAAAGTGCGATGGCATCGTAGAATAAACTGTCGTCGCCATGAGAAACGTCTACCATAATTCCCAAGCGATTCATTTCTTTTACGACTTCACCACCAAAAGTACTCAAGCCTCCGTGTTCAGATCCATCGGGATCTGTTGCTGAATCCGCCAAATCATTGTTGGACGAATGGACCAGGGTGATGTAACGAACCCCCCGATCAAAATACAAACCAACATTTGCAAGGTCATTGCCGATGGGGTATCCATTTTCAATACCGATATAAATCGCGCGTTTCCCTTCTTTTTCTAGGGTATAGGCATCCTCAGGGTTGAGTGCCAATCCTACAATGTCCGCATTTCTTTGAGTGGAAACAACGATGGAATCGATCATTTGAAGACATAGGTTTTTGGCCCTACTGTGCCCCTCATCGTCTCTAATATCCTGTGCTACAAAAGCGGCAAAAAAGATGGCATCTAGTCCACCCTCAACCATCCGTGGATAGTCCACTTTAGAACCGGTTTCTTTTGGATCATGTCGTACAGACATATCGAAGCCCGGTTGGATCATTCTCAAGGGGGTATCAGCATGGGTATCCACGGTTAGGACTCGATTGTGGATGGCAAGCGCTTTTTCGGTTAATGTTGCATCGCCATTCGCAGCGGTTGTGGCATTATCATCACAGCCAACAATCAATGCGGCAATTGCAAAAATAAGGAAGGAGCTAAAACGTAGGTTGATCATGTGTTTTAGCGATAAAAGTACAATAATAACTTCACTTTATTGGTTTAAAGTAATTGATATACCACTCATGCTGGTCAAAATCTTTGGCCGCTTCATTAATGACATGCTTTGGATCTATACGAGCGTAAAGAATTTCTAATGATTCATACTCCCTCCAACTGATTATCTTAAACCCAGCTCTACTCAATTGTGCGCCACATACGCCCATCCCAATTTGGTATTTTTTATTTTCGGCATGTCGATCACCATCATAGATTACATGATTGCCACAAGCAGCGCTAACATCCATCATGATTGCTAACTCAATGTTATGGTCTTTTGCTATTTGCAACATTTGTTCTGACGCCTTGATCATGCCATCAGTCCAATCTTTTCCAGACGCAGTGAGTACCCGGGCCTTGCCCGATAAAACATCGAATCCGTCTCCACCGTGTATATCACAAATTTCTCTTGGTGTACCAAAAGCAAAATCTTCAGGACAAAACTGCGTTAGCTTTACATTGTGGTAGCGCAATAATTTTAAGACGCTTGGATATTCTCCGTAATGATCTCCAGCAACACCACATTTTATGCCCACCAAGCAAGCACTGACCAAAACTCTGAGTGGGTCTTCTACTGTTGGAATTCTTAGCTTTTTAATAAACTCCTTGTCGGGCATGTTGAGCTCAATTGGTTTGGTGATACAGGTTTTTCAACGTATAATAATGTTGCTTAAAATGGATGATTTTAGTAGAAAATGGATTTTATTTTTACACGATCATTGACGCCTTTTCAAAGGTGGTTCCTCCTTATTTGGGGATGTAGTCAATTCGTTCATATTCTAATTTAACCTTTTCATTGATCTCTTCTAAAATTAAATGATTTTTACCATCAAATTGGTAAGACCATATTTCTTGCCGGAGCGGTTCTTCGTAATAGATGATCTGTAGCTCCTCCTTATGTCCGTGGGTTTTGTAGGTGCCATACTGTTTGCTTTTACTTTCTTGTCTACTGACTACAATTCGATCCCATCTTAAAAAAATGTATGATGCTGAGCCTTCTAATTTTACTTCGTTCTTTGTTTTTAAAAGCCAGACACCTAACAATCTATTTGATGTAGCTTGAGGAAGTTTATTGGTTTTCTTGAGTGTTACAATCACTTGTTCTCCCTCTTCCTCTCTAGACCAGATCATCTTTTTATTATCTACTTTGTTTATGGTAAATCCTTCAAATTCATCTTTGACCCCATTGGAATTGGTGATTGCGATTGTATTATTTTGGGCGTCATAGGTCCACTGCCCAATTGTGTGTTGAAACCAACCATTCCCAGATTCTTGCGACTTGTTTTTATTGAGTCTTGTCCATCTGGCCATCGGAGTCATTTCTTGATTGCCAATTTTTACCTTTTCTATTTGCCATAACCCAACCAATTTCTTTTCAATCCCACAATTTGTAAATAAAATAAGCGCTAGTATTGCGGGGAAAAGACCAATGTATTTCATCTCTCTGTGATTAAATGGTTTACAGGTTTTACTATCACAAAGAAGATGAATTTCTGGAGAATATTGGTGCTTATTTCCTCACAATTATTTAGATCTATGTTTTAATCTGGGTTTTGTGGTCTTAAAGACTTCCTGCTTGCTGGGTGATTGGGCCTTAGGATTGTGACCATTCCATGGCAGAGAGTAGTTGTCCGTTGACTGGCCTTTCTCCCCAAGTCTTTTTATAGCTTAACAACTTAACAACTTATCCTAATTCATCATTAATGCGGAGATTAATTTTTCCTGTCTTTAAGACGAAGTAGGAGGTAGCGGTTTGATCGCAGTGGGGATTGGGATAGTTTCGGAATAGGCCTTCTTTACTTTGAGTTTGTTCTTGAACACTGACGGAACCCCAAGGGATTTTGCCACAGCAAACCTCTTGTTATTGGCCACGGTCATTCCTCTAATGCTTTCAAAATAGGCTTTTACATTGTCTTCCGATTCACTCATTCTTTGGCCAGGTGATTCCTATTCTAGTTTTATCAATCTACCGGACTGATTGATATTTTCATTCGTCAAGCTGTAAATGTAGTATCCTTGGGGTAGATCGGTGATGGTCATACTATCTCCACTTCTAATCTCTTTAGATTTTAATTTTTTGCCTTGAAGGTCGTAAAGATGGAAGGTAGCGACCGCAAAATCATCATACGCTACGGTGAAGTTTTCAACAAAAGGATTAGGGAAAATTTTGTGATCTATTGCTGGAAGGTTCTCAGTAGTCGTAGAGAGTAGATCGTAGATATACTCTATCTGAAGGTTGAAAACATCAATGGGTGCAACCCTCAAATCAATGATGTCTACGAAGAGTAGCCTTCGTCCAAAGAAATAAACGGGAATTTCCTGAAACATCGGGAAGGTGAAATATTCAAATGTCATGGGAGCATCATCATAAGTGCTGTTTGGATCATAAATGAAAGTGTATTGATATTCGGCAATCCAATTTAGGCTATCTGCCTCCTTCGTGTAGATATCTGCATTTGCGGGTAGCCCTTCTGCATCGTAAGTGATTTCCGTTCTGATGCTTCTCCTTATTTCACCGTTGGGATCAGGAAAGTTCATTAAAATCTCTTGCAAGATCATATTGTCGTCATAGGAGTAAATCAGCTTTCGGTCTCGAAAATCAAATTCCTCATCAATGCATACTTCAGCGACTTGGTCAAATTCATTATAAATGATCTCCCTTCCACCTATTTGTGATCCAGACCCATCAAAAGCCTTGATGGATGCCAATCGTCCTTCTGCATCATAAGTATATTCATTGCTTCCCCCTAAAATCCAGAAGAAGAAATCACTATTATAGTAATAGTAGTCACTTTGGAGTAATTGTCCACTGGCGTTTTTATGATAAATGATGCTATCTCCCTGGTTACAATCTTCCCCATTGAAAAAGGGGCAATAGACAATTGTAGAAAGGTCATGGAAGCCATTGGCATCGTATTTATAATCGACGATATTTCGTCCCAGATAATCTCCTTGCTCATTGTAGCTGGAGATAATCTCCCTTTGAAGTACCATTTCCTGGGTAAATAGGGTAGAGGTTGTGAAGACGAAGACAAGCAACAAGGAAAAAGGCTTGAATAGCATATGGATTTGAATTAGTTGGTGTATGACCATTCAGCAATATCCAAAAGTAGTTGATTTTTATTGATTTTTCATGGATTGACTAGCTGAACGGTCACCCAAATATTTATTTACCTGTAATCACCTACCGAATATACATCAAGCGCTTAGAAGCAATGGTAAAACCATTCACCTTCAGTTCGTAGAAGTAAACCCCAGCCTTGACGGGCTGTCCAGATTGGCTTTGACCATTCCATTGCACGGTGTAGTCGCCTGTTGGCTGATGCTCCTCCACCACTGTTTTCACAACTTGTCCCAACTCATTGTAAATGCTGAGATTGACTTTTCCAGCTTCCAGGATAGCGTAGGAGATAGCGGTTTGCTCGTAGAATGGATTGGGATAATTTTGGAATAAGCCTCCTTTATTTTGAATTTGTTCTTGAACACTGACGGAGCCCAAGCGGATTCTACCATAGTAAACATCTTGTTCGCCATTGTAAGTAGCGGCCCAAGCCAAATGCGCTCCCTCTTCATCGGAGAGCATATGAAAATAATCACCCATCTTTTGTTGTTGTGGCCAACCAACGTGGGGGTCGAAGGGAAGATCAAGTAGCGCTTCATTGGCCGACCAACTGAGTCCACCATCTTCCGAGAAGGAATAAAATAATTTGGAGTCAAAAGATCCCGGATTATCTCTGGTATCCAACCAAACGGCATCAATGCGTCCATTGGGGGCAACTGACATGGATGCTAGCCATTGCCAGGCGCCAAAACTCAAGTCGTCATTGACTTTTACAGGATTTGACCAAGTCAATCCTCCATCCGTACTCCTGGCAAAAAATACATCGCAAGGATCTAGATTGTCATTAGGTCGAAGGGAGGAAAGAACGTACACATTACCGTGGTTGAGTCCTCCCGATCGGTCTACATCCACCCAGTATTGTCCCATCAGTCCAGATGGGTTAGGAGAATCAATGCCGGCGAAGGCGAGCGAAAACCCACCAAGATCCGCCGAGACCACTTGATTCCATTCGGGGGTTTCCTCTGCTTTTTGGGCATTGTCAGATCTTACAACCATCAGACCAAAGCTACTGGGATTGGCGCCAGCAGCATACAGCACTCCATCGGCATCTACTACCAAGGTTCCCCAAAAAGGATCTTCCGGAATGGAAGTGCAATCTTCAAAACTTAAATTGTCGTCCGTAGAGCGGGTAAATTGATTGGGGAAACAGAAAGAAAAATTATCGGTCCAATAGCTGTAAATGTGTCCATCACCTTCCCCGCCACTGTTGTCAATGGTCATCCATTGTTTGTCTCCTCCTTGGGCAAAAGTACCTTCATCCCAAGTCCCATCGCCTGTCGACTTGAATTGGGTACAGAAAAATTCATTGTCTTCCACTCTCAGACTATTGTAATGAAAATTGCCCTCAGCATCTGCCGATAAAACGGGATCTGATCGAAATACTCCGGGGTCGATTGATCCCGGAAAAGTCCAGCTTTCTCCACCATCTGTACTGTAGGCAAAACCAGCTTGGCGAAAGCTGTCATTGATATTATCGAATTGCCGCCAGCCGATGACGATTCGATCGGGGTTGGTCGGATCAATAGCGATGGAGGGTTCGTTGGCGGCATCCCCTACGATATTTTCTCCGTTTGCATTGATGTTGACCTGTCTAAAAATAAACTCACTAGTACTGCCGTTGAACGCGGGAGAGGTCGGCATGCTTTCTCGATCTACAGGAATATAAGTGCCTTCTCGGACTTCTTTATAATAATTACTCACCGGAGGGAGCTCAACTTCAGTTTCCTGAGAAAAGACCAAATTGGGAAGATTGAAAAACATTAAAAAGAGGAAGAGATGCCACAAATACTTCGGAGTGTGTAAGGGATACATAGACGCAAATTTTAAGGTGAAAAAATGGTTGTAGTATCATCTGAAGAACCAAAGCAGTATTTTAATATAATAAAAACAATGCTTCTTACCAGAATAATCTGATCCTTTTGTAAACTAGTTGTCTATTCTTTTTAGCAGGCTCAATTGTAAATTATCAGCTGTTTGATGCCCTTCAGTGCCTGCCTTTTTGGCGCAAGTTTATTGAAAAACACTGTCAATTTGACCTTTCACTTTGCAATCAGATGCCCATTTTTCAGGTGTTTTTCTTTTCGGAGTGACTGGCACATCCCTTGATGAATACAATAGCGAAGATGCAAATCATCTCAACTTTATCGCGGTTCAAATCGTTAATTTGAAAGGAAAAATAAGGAGCTCAAAGCTAATATTTTAGCTCTGATTAAAATATAAAACATGAACTTCAATAATCTCACCCTAAAAACTCAAGAGGCCTTGCAAAAGGCGCAGATGATTACTCTACAGAGTGGCCAACAAGCAATCGAAGCGGGTCATTTTCTAAAGGGCATCATGGAAGTAGATGACAATGTCATTCCTTTTGTCTTTAAGAAAATTGGGGTCAATCTTAAGGTAGTCAAACAGGCTTTAGATAGCATCGTACAGTCTTATCCCAAAGTCAGTAACAACAACAATCCTCCCTTCCCTTCTAGAACAGTGGCCGAGATATTGCACAGTGCCAGCACTTACCTACAAGAATTGGGAGACGAATACATTGCCCTAGAGCATTTGATCTTGGGGGTCTTTTCGGTAAAAGATAATGTCTCCCAACTCTTGAAAGATAGTGGGGTGACTTTGAATGGACTGAAAAAAGCCATCATTGAACTGAGAAAAGGCAATAAGGTGGTCTCTTCAAGTTCTGAAAACACTTATAATGCCTTGGGCAAATACGCCATCAATCTCAATCAGCAAGCTCGAGATGGCAAACTCGATCCAGTTATCGGGCGAGATGAGGAAATTCGTCGGGTACTGCATATCCTAGCTCGTCGGACCAAGAACAATCCCATTTTGATTGGTGAACCAGGGGTCGGTAAAACGGCGATCATTGAAGGTTTGGCCCACCGTATCATCAACGGCGATATTCCAGAGGATCTGAAGGATAAGGAGATTTATTCATTGGACATGGGAGCTTTGATTGCTGGAGCCAAGTTTCAAGGCGAGTTTGAAGAAAGGCTAAAAGCTGTCGTCAAGGAAGTCGTATCCGCAGGTGGAAAGATCTTCCTTTTTATTGATGAGATTCACACGCTGGTGGGAGCGGGTAAAAACCAAGGCGCAATGGATGCAGCCAATATCTTGAAGCCCGCCCTAGCACGGGGGGATCTTCGGGCGATTGGCGCCACCACTTTGAATGAATATCAAAAGTACTTTGAAACGGACAAAGCCCTGGAACGTCGTTTTCAGACCGTATTGGTGGAAGAACCTGGAGAGGAGGATGCGATTTCTATTCTAAGAGGCTTGAAAGAGCGCTATGAGGCGCATCACAAGATCAATATCAAGGATGAATCCATTGTGGCCGCAGTACAACTTTCTATCCGCTACATCACCGATCGTTTTTTACCCGATAAGGCCATTGACTTGATCGATGAGGCTGCCGCGCGTTTGCGATTGGAGATGAATTCGGTACCAGAAGAACTCGATGAAATTGAAAGAAAGATCCGTCAGTTAGAAATTGAGCGGGAGGCCATGAAACGTGAGAATGATCAAGCGAAAATTGATTTGCTCAACGCCAATCTGGCCAACCTGGAGGAGGAACGCAATGCCCTGAAAGCGCGATGGGAAAGTGAGCGGGAGGTTATTCTGGGCTTCCAACAAACCAAGGAGGGGATCGAACAGCTTAAGCAAAATGGCTTGCGTGCCGAGCGGGAAGGACGTTTTAGCGAAGCCGCCGAAATACGTTATGGTCGACTTCCAGAGATGGAAGAAAAGCTCAGAAAGTATCAAGAGCAAATGACGGAGATGCAGCAACAAAATAATTTGCTGCTCAAAGAGGAAGTAGACGCTGAAGATATTGCTCAGATTGTATCCAAATGGACGGGTGTTCCGGTCAACCGAATGTTGAAAAGCGAAAGAGAAAAGCTGGTTCAGCTGGAAGCAGACTTGGGAAAACGCGTCATTGGTCAGGAAGAAGCACTGGAAGCGGTGGCCGATGCCATTCGTCGAAGTCGTACGGGCCTTTCTGATGAAAAACGTCCGGTCGGCTCTTTTCTATTTTTGGGAACTACGGGGGTGGGTAAAACGGAACTGGCCAAGGCCCTGGCAGAGTACTTGTTTAACGATGAGCAGTTGATGACCCGTATCGATATGAGCGAATACCAAGAAAGCCACGCAGTGGCTCGCTTGGTTGGTGCGCCTCCTGGGTATGTGGGCTATGATGAAGGGGGGCAATTGACTGAGGCAGTGCGTCGCAAACCCTATTCAGTTATTTTGCTGGATGAGATTGAGAAAGCACATCCGGATGTCTTTAATTTATTGCTACAAATGTTGGACGATGGTCGATTGACGGATAGCAAGGGAAGGGTCGTCAATTTTAAAAATACCATCATCATCATGACCTCCAATATGGGGTCGGAATTGATTCAGCAGCATTTTGATAAAATCAATAAACTCAATCGTCGAGAGGTCATTCGTCAAACCAAAGATCTAGTTTTCGATTTAATGAAAAAGGCAGTTCGGCTGGAGTTTCTCAACCGGATCGATGAGGTTATTCTTTTTGAACCCTTGAGTGATCAGCATATTCGCAAGATTGTTGAATTGCAATTGGCGGAAGTCCGAAAAGTTCTGGAGAAAAAGCAACAGATCAGATTGCTGGTCAGTCCCCAAGCGATGGACTTTTTGGCCGAGGAGGGATACGATCCCGAATTTGGTGCCCGTCCGGTAAAGCGAGTCATTCAGCAAAGAGTACTCAATGAGCTGTCCAAGCAAATTTTACTGCAAAAAATTATGCCCAACTCGGATGTTGTACTGGATGCTTTTGATCGAAAATTGGTATTCAGAGCACCACTCAGTAAGGAAAATGTAGCTTAAAAGATAAACGTTTGAATCAGTTTAATCAAAACGGGGTGTAGCTATTGGTTTAGCTGCACCCCGTCTCTAATACTCAGTTCTGTAGAATGAGATGGTTACATCATGTCTAGCGCTCGTACAAGAAAGGTAAAAAGGAAGGGTAAAGTCACCCAAAACCATTCGGGTTTGATTACTAAGAAGGCAATACAAGCGATCAAAGAAACCAAGAAAAGGAGCCAGTCTAGACGACGTGAAGTAGTACTTTCAGTATTCATATTTTCGAAACTAGTTTTTATTTAAGCAATGCAAAACTAACAACTAATTTGAATAAAAGCCAGTTTCTTTCTTTTTTTATTCGATCCTGTCATCGGCAATTAGGCTCGGATTCGACGCCTAGTCTCCCTTTGATTTGATCTAAGTCTTTCTAGACCAAAATTGGGGCCCAATTGGTGGATCCATTGTGTAATTGTCTTCTTTCTTATTGTAGAAATAAGGCCTACTCTTGGCCTTCCGAATCTGGATTGGACCATCTATTCAAGGCAAATACTTTTTTTGAACGGTATGGGGAGAAATATTCCGTCCCCGAGAATGTGAAGTTGTTAGGGATCGCATTGGCATTTATTGACAAAAGATGAATACTGGAGACTAAGCTCCTCTCAAGGAATGCTGACCAAAGCTAGATCCACGGGAGATAAATCATTGATCAAAATGCTGGAATGGTGGGCTAAGAAGAGGACTGGTCCAATCTTGGCATACAGTAATGGAGACATTATCCCGTTATTTTTATGCCCGATGACTCAGGGTAGGGGGCTAAAGATGGAGTCTTAAAAGTGTATGGATTGAATACAAGAGTAGGACCCGTGGTTGGAAGAAGTGCGTATTCAACTCTAAGTGAAGGCATTATGATTGAAAGGATGGGAAAAGATAGGTCAATTGAGGAGGATTGATGACAGATGATTAGACGGATAGTTAGATCGACAGTTCAGCCCTTATTTCCTGCAATTCAGGTATAAATATGGGCCTTCCAACTGAAAAAACTTTTTATCTAACTGTAAAATTTTCATCTTT
>JBCCSR010000068.1:0-11584 GCA_039199865.1 Bacteroidota bacterium | reverse complement strand
TGACGAAGGAGGGGTGACCAGTGGCACAACCCAAGTTGACCAAACGACCCTCTGCCAAAACGATAATGTCTTTTCCTTTAACGGTGTATTTGTCTACCTGAGGTTTGATCTCCAATTTGCTATCGCCATGATGATCGTTTAACCATGCCATGTCGATTTCATTATCGAAGTGACCAATATTACAAACAATCGTTTTGTCTTTCATCATCTCGAAATGATGTCCAGTAATGATGTCTTTGTTTCCGGTAGCAGTTACGACGATATTGGCATCTGCCAATGCATTTTCCATTTTCTTAACGGCAAATCCATCCATTGCTGCTTGTAGCGCACAGATTGGATCAATTTCCGTAACGATGACTCGTGCCCCTGCTCCGCGTAGGGAAGCAGCAGATCCTTTTCCAACATCACCATATCCGGCGACGACGGCAACTTTTCCAGCCATCATAACATCAGTAGCACGGCGAATGGCATCGACACAAGACTCTTTACAGCCATATTTGTTGTCAAATTTAGATTTGGTAACAGAGTCGTTGATGTTGATAGCGGGCAAGACGAGCGTACCATTTCTTTCTCTTTCGTAAAGTCGGTGAACACCAGTGGTCGTTTCTTCACTGATTCCTTTAATTCCCTTCACCAATTCGGGGAAGCGATCGAGTACCATATTGGTCAAATCACCACCATCGTCGAGGATCATGTTGAGGGGTTGACCGTCAGGGAAAGCATGCAATGTTTGCTCAATACACCAGTCAAATTCCTCTTCGGTCATTCCTTTCCAGGCATAGACGGGAATTCCAGCGGCAGCAATTGCGGCGGCGGCATGATCTTGAGTAGAGAAAATATTACAAGATGACCAGCTGACTTCAGCGCCCATTTCAACGAGCGTTTCGATCAAAACAGCTGTTTGGATAGTCATGTGCAAACATCCGGCGATTCTGGCTCCTTTCAGGGGTTTACTTTCCCCATATTGATCACGGAGGGCCATCAAACCGGGCATTTCCGCTTCCGCGAGCTCAATTTCCTTTCTTCCCCAATCAGAAAGCGCAATGTCTTTTACTTTGTAAGATACATTAGGTTCTACCTTTTGCATTTTAATAGGTTTAATGTTTTAAAAAAAATAAGTCCTTTGCCCATAAAAACATTTCTACGAGCTTCTAAATTGGTACAACAAACTCCATTGAACTCCTTTGTACACTTATTTGAAATAGAAAACTTGATACAGCGCAAAGTCGAAATAGGTAGTGCCAAATTGGAAGTTGTTGAAAATCAATTGTTTATGGTGTTGAACTCCAAATCGGCGATTGTAGGTGCAAAATTACGACTTTACGCTCTTTTTATCAAGTTTTATCCCATCTTGCCGCATTTTGCTGATCCATCCGCAAATCTTTGGCGGTGCTGCTTTTCGGCTTGGCTAGCAAAGGCTTTTCCAGGCCAGTAGGGCATTCATTCGTCCATTCTTTTACTCGCGTACTCGTACAATATGAGGGGGTACGCCTCAGAAATGTAGTATTTTTTAAAAATCACTACATTCATCAATACATTGTTAAGAAAAAAGATTACATTAGCAGGAAAATAAAATACGTGCTTACGTTGTTGGAATAACATTTGTTAGCCGATTGACCAAAAATAGGAGGACTTTATTGAATCGAATAGTCGATGTAGAGTTTTTGTAGAATCCTCTTTTTGGGAAATACCTTGAGGTTTATCTAATTTACGCTTCGATCAGTTGGCAATTCTTCTCAATTTGTATTCATCTGTTTCCAATTAAAGAGCACTTGTTTCTTTAGAGAGAATGCTGCAATAAGGACAATCTATGTTACAAGATTCATTTGGCAATGAAAGGTTGAAGTATCAGGTAGATGCACTTCAACTCCCTCTTGTGCCAGCACTAATTTGTGATGCCCGGATGCGGATTGTGAAGGTCAACAAAGCCATTAGTGAACTATTGTCGTACACTTCCAGAGAACTAAAAGGGTGCAAGCTCAGCGATATTTGTGAGACTCCCGACTTTGTCGTCGAATCTTGTTTGAATCACCATTTGTTTTGCTACGATATAGTAGAGTATGCACTCATTCGTTATTTTACCAACAAGAAAGGGGAAGTGTTGATTGGCCAAACCCACTTACGTGGTTTGTACGATGAACAAAAAAGGTTGGAAAAGTATATCTTGACCATCAATAAAATCCTTCCCAACAAAGAGACCCGAAATTTTTCGAAGTTTCTTCCCCTTAAAAATATTGATCAGCATCGGGAAGAATTATTCGAGTCTTTTGTTCAAAGCATTGGCCAAACACTAGGGGTGAGTGGGGTGATGCTCAATCAGTTATCCTCAAGTGGACAGTTTGCCAAGGTAAAAGTTTATTGGGAGTCTGGTCAGATTTACAGAGACATCGTCTTTGATAACACCATAACGCCAGGCAGCATTACGATCGAAAATCGACACATTCATTTTGACCATCGGGTCGATAAGCGATTTTACGACAGTACCTTTTTCAAGGAGCGGCAATATGATCGCTATGTTGGCCTCCCCATTTGGAGCTCGCGAGGAGATTGTATTGGCTATTTGGCAATACTAGACAGCAAACCTTTACCGAACGATGAGATCATTCGCTCGGTACTGCTCTCAATGATTGGTCAACTCGGGATAGAGTTGGAAAAAGATAGATACGAATCTGACTTTAGAGCAATAGAAAGAAAATATCGAATGGTGTTTGACCATACAAGCGATGCCATCGTTATTTTCGATCAAATTAGAAAACGCATAATTCACCATAATAAAAGGGCTCTGACCGTTTTGAACCGTTCTTCTGAACAGATCAATCAGATCCAATCCATTCTCAGTATTTCTCCCGACCAACAGGCTGATGGGACTTTGTCTACCATTGCCTACAAAAAAAACTTTGAAAAAAGTTTCAAAAAGGGAGGAGGCACAACAATACGTTGGCGATTTAAAAAACCAAGTGATGCTATTTTTGATGCCAATGTCAACGTCATTCCCTACGACGAACTAGTCAATAATGGACTATGGATGCTTATCATCCAGACCATTACTCGTCCGGGGGACGACCCCAATGTAGTGATCAACAAAATTGGTGACCAAAGTTTTAGCCTCAGAGAGGCGCAGTTGCAAAGCGAGCTGGATTATCAAAATCGGAAACTTTCCTCCAATTTGATGCTCAGTGCGCACTTAAATCAATTGCTGTACTCCATTAAGGAGTCTTTACAAAAGTTGAGTCGCAATGTTGATCAAATCAATCAAAGACAGATCAATCGAATGTTAAAGGAGATTGATCGAAATATTGACTTGGACGAAGAATGGCGGAAATTCAAATTGCATTTTGAAGAAGTCCATCCCGATTTCTTTACGAAGTTGCTGAATCAATTTCCCAATCTGAATCCTCGTCAATTACGGCATTGTGCTTATATCCAATTAGGCCTCAATTCAAAAGAAGCTGCGCAATTGTTGAACGTAGCTCCCAAAAGCATCGAAATGGCGCGTTATCGGCTAAAGAAGAAATTCAATTTGGCCAAAGACGATCGCCTTTCGGAGTTTATCCAATCTATTTGAATTTTAGTTGAATAGTTTCAAATAGAGATTCATGACTTGTTTGCTGCTTTCTAAATTGTTGAATTGCAGAACGTGTTGATATCCCTTTTCGACCAACTGTCGAGCGTAAGACTCGTCTGATAAAACAGTTGTGATTCCTTGGGCCAAATCTTCTGGTTGCTTGGGGTCAATGTAGTGTGCGCCAGGGCCAGCGGCTTCTGGTAAGGCGGAGACCTTTGAGGTAATAACGGGTGTCCGACTGTGTAAGGCTTCGATAATGGGGATGCCAAACCCCTCATAAAAGGAAGGGTAAATAAACAATCGCGCAGCTTGATACAAAGTGGGTAAATCCGCTTGGCTGGCCTGGCCCAACCAGTGTATTTGATCGTTCAGTTGATTTTGCTGAGCATAAACCTGTACCAAGGTTTGATACTTTTTTCCTCGACCAACAACGACCAATGGAAGGCTTAAGGATTTGGGCAATAGCGGAAGGGCCTTGAGGATTGATAAGAGGTTTTTTCGTTCGTTGATGGCTCCGACGTAGAGTAAATACTCCTCCGGCAATTCATATTTTTGTCGAACTGCATTGATTTGCTGTTGACTAACTACCGTATCGTAAACCCCCGCACAACTCTGATAGATCACCTCTATTTTCTCTTCAGGAATTTGGTAATAGTAAATGATGTCCTTTTTGGTTTGCTGGCTAATGGCAATAATCTGGTCAGCGTTTTGGCAAGCATAACGGAATTTAGCATCGTAGATTTTTTGATCCAGCCAAGGAAATTGTTGAGGAAATGTCTTGAAAATCAAGTCGTGAATGGTAACAATCGATTTGATTGAGCTTTGAGCGATACCTTGGGGAATCTCATTACTCAAACCATGATAAATCTGAATGCCATCCTTTTTTAAATCTTTTTTAAGTCCTAAGGAACGCCAGAGGGCTCCGGGCATCAGTCGACTTTGTCGAAGGAAAAAGGAGGGATGGTCAATAAAAAACTGATTTTGTTGATGTGGGCGAATTGAAGGACTGTACAGATAGTAGGCATGTTCCGGAAATTGTTCGGCGAGATCTTTGACCAAAGTCCTGCTGTAATTCCCCAAACCAGTGAAATTGAGGAACAAACGTTTGGCATCGAAAGCGATTTTGAACATGATAATGTTGGATATCCGGTGACCTTTGGCGTACCAAGTTAAAAACTTGTCTGGGTTTTAACAAACTTGGGGATAGACAAAGAAAGGGGAAACTGTCTGGCAATTTCCCCTTCTTAGATAAAAAACTGTTTTAAGTATTGCTAATTGGTGTTAAAAAATCTTTCTTGAGATTTCATCAGATTGATCGTCAGTTTTCATTCGATTTATTCAATGAAGTCGGTAAATTATTTTTTTAGCACCCTCAATTTAGACTTCTGCGGCCTCTGACTGATATCCCGAAATGAGTTTCTTTTGTACGTCATGTGGTACTGGTGTAAATTCGGCAAATCTACGACTAAACTTGGCCCGACCTTGCGTCATGGAGCGCAAGCTAGACGAATATTGGTACAGTTCAGCCAGTGGAACTTTTGCCGTAATTTTTTGGTAATGCCCCTCTGAGCCCATTCCCTGAATGATGGCTCTACGGGTTTGTAGATCTCCCATGATATCTCCCATGACGTCATCTGCACAAAGGATTTCTAGGTCGTAAATTGGTTCCAAAATTTGTGGAGCCGCTACTTTAAAGTTGTTTTTAAATACCGTAGAGGAGGCAATCATAAAGGCCATATCGTTGGAATCCACGGGGTGCATTTTACCATCATAGATGCAAACTCGAATGTCTCGGCAATAGGATCCGGTAAGTGGCCCTTCCTCCATTTTTTGCATGACGCCTTTTTTGATCGCATTGCTGTATTTGGAATCGATGGAACCACCGACAATACACCAAAGGAAAACCAATTTTCCTCCCCAGGGCAGTTCATCTTCCTCCGTATTCCTGACAGTTAAGCCAGCGGGAGGAGCCATTCCTTCGTGATAGGGTTCGATACGCATGTGGACTTCTCCAAACTGTCCTGAACCACCACTTTGTTTTTTGTGGCGATAGGAATCACTGGCTTCTTTTGTGATTGTTTCGCGGTATTCAATTTTGGGCTTGATGAATTCCATGGAAATATTATTGACCTTTTCTATGCGATATTTGATGATATCGAGGTGCAATTGCCCTTGTCCATGCAACAGGGTTTGCTTGAGCGACTTGGATTGTTCAACGATAAGGGTTGGATCTTCTTCCTGAATCTGGAAAAGTGCCTTCATCAATTTTTCAATATCATTTTTACTCGGTGGATTGACCGCAGTCCGAATGCGAGATTCGGGAAACTCGATTCGCTTGATGATGGAGTTGCTGTTTTTGGGGCAAAGCGTATCGTTGGTGTGGGTATCCTTTAATTTGACGGTTACCCCGATGTCGCCAGCTCTCAGTTCCGAGACATTATCGCGGTTCTTACCATTGGCCTCATAAATTTGAGTGATGCGCTCCGAATTCCGATTGCGAGGATTGTTCAGTTCATCTCCTGAACTCAGCGTTCCAGAGTAGACTTTGAAATAGGAAAGCATTCCGACACGAGGTTCTGAAAGGGTTTTGTAAATGAAGATGACTTTTTCTCCGCTGGCATCAGCAACGATTGTTTCGCCATTTTCCAAATCTGCGGCGGGGCGATCAGCAGGAGAAGGAGCAATATCATTGATGAAGCCCATGACGCGTCCACTTCCCATGTTGCGCTCAGAAGAAGTACAAAAAACGGGGAAGATTTCCTGATTGACCATGGCAATGCGCAAACCCTGCGTCAATTCCTCTTATGTCAAGCTGCCTTCATCGAAGAATTTTTCCATCAAATCTTCGTCGTTTTCGGCGGCAGCCTCGACCAGTGCATTGTGGATTTCCTGGGCCTTACCGATCTCTGATTCGGGGATGGCTTCTTTGGTTGGTCTCCCTCCATCCGGAGAGAAGACGTACATGGTCATTCTCAGACAATCGACGATGGTATTGAAATCCCCGCCCGGATTTAAGGGGTATTGAACGGGGAGGACCTTGTGGCCAAATCTCGCTTGAGCTTGTTCCAGGGTTGTTTCGTAGTCTGCCTTCTCGTTATCGAGATGATTCACAACAAAAATGGCCGGGGTATTGAATTTCTCAACGTATTCCCACATCAATTCTGTTCCTACTTCAACACCACTACGGGCATTGAGCATCATAACGGCAGTGTCCGCTACCTTCAGAGAAGCAACAACATCTCCGATAAAGTCATCAGAACCAGGAGTGTCAATGATATTGATTTTTGAATTTTTCCACTTGGCATGCATGAGGGTACTAAAAATAGAATTGCCTCTTTCTTGTTCGATATTGGTAAAATCAGAAATAGTCGATCGATCATTAACGTTTCCTCGTCGGGTAATAGCTTTCGCTTCAAATAACATTGCTTCGGCCAGGGTGGTCTTCCCTGACCCCGAATGTCCCAGCAACACGACGTTTCTGATATCTTTGGTAGCGTATCCCATAAATCAATTCTGTTTTTGTAGAGGAGGTTTTAATTTGGTTCAATTTCTTAGGTGTACCAACCTGCTCTTGGTGATGAAATAATTGTGTTTCCTCATTATCTGATGCTTCGCATCGACCTACAAGCGTTGGAGATGAGCATTTCCACTGGAAATGACTTTTTTGTTTTGATATGCTTTGAACTGAAAGGTGATGCTTTGTATCCGATACTTTGTAGTAAATAAGGGCTCTGAATTTAGCAAATAATGAGAATTCGACAAAAAAATAGTCTCGAAAAAAACAATATTTCTCCTGGAACGAACAGAAAAAGGGAGAGAACCAAGGGAGAAACCTTAATTTGGGTCAACTTTATTCGGTTACTTCCTCTCATTTCCAAATTAGCGTATTAGCCTACTTTGAGCATTTCATCGAAAAGTAGAAGGAGAACAATTAGATGGGTAAATACATCGGGGCACCATTGTTTTGCTGCGCTAGAAGCAATTGTTGGCTGACTTCTTGAATGGTTTGGGAGATGGGGATGTAATCAAAATCTAAGATCTGTCGAGATTTATCATTGCGATAGACATTGTCTCGGGCCGACTGTAAGGCCGTTTCTCTGGTGACGATGGGACGGTGATTGGTGAGTCGACTCCGTAGCCATTCGAATCGCCAAGCCAAATGTCGAATCAGCAGATTTACTCGAATAAAGGGGGGACGCTTGTTGAGCACTTTGGCCACTTCCGTAAATAAATCGCGATAACTACGATTTTCTGCCATAGCGATAAAACGCTGTCCCGAAATGTCCGCTTCCATTAGCTGGACCCCCATGCGAGCAACATCGCGTACATCGACATAACCGGTACTGCCTACTGGATAAAAAGCCAAACCATCAAGCACTTGTTGGAAAAGTCGAACGGTACTCTGGTCCCAGAACCCACTTCCCAACACTGTGGCAGGGTTGATCATTACCACATTCAAGCCTTCTGCCTGCCCGCGCCAAACCTCCTGTTCCGCTAAAAATTTGCTAATGGCGTAATTGCTATTGTACTTGCTGCGCTGCCACTTGGTCTTTTCAGTGATGGGCTTTTGATTTTTGATCCGACCAATGGCGGCTACTGAGCTGACGTGGAGTAATTTATCGATGCCTGTAAAAAGGGCAGCATTGACTACGTTGGCCGTTCCCTTTACATTGACCTTCATCATTTGCTTGATGTCTCGAGGATCAAAAGAGACCATAGCTGCACAGTGATAGACCTGTTGGATCCCTTCCATCGCGTCTTCCAGAAAAGGGAGATCTAGGATGTCCCCCTCATACCATTCGATGGCTTGTTGGACTTCTGTCACCAAATCCATTTTACTTGAAGTCCGCTTGATGGCACGGACTTGCTCGCCTTTTTTTATGAGATGACGAACCAAGTAGGATCCTAAAAAGCCGGTTGCTCCGGTCACCAACACTTTTTTACTCATGCCTAATATTTGGTCAATCGTAAGTTTAACAAGTCTACATTTGATATGTTCTGCAATAGTACAGCATATATTTGTACTCTACAAGAAAAATGAGCCTAACTGTGGTCTGAAGCTGCAGCAAGCAGTGCCGCATTGAAAAGAGGAGAAAATACGGAGGGGAAGAGAGCAAAAACAGAACAAAAGGAATGGATCCCCAACTTGAATAGATGGGGACACCATTCATCCATCAACTTGTCAGCTATTGATTTAACACATTATTCTTTACTTGGTCATTCAATTTAAAAAGCGCGCAGTATCTTTTGAGTACCTTTTTCAAATTCACTTTGTATTTCAATAAAATACATCTCATTGCTCAAAAGGCCGTCCGACACCGGTATACTCGTCGACTGCCGGCCTTGATTTTGAAAGCCTGCGTCGCGATGTAAAACCAGTTGCCCCGAAATATTATAAATGTTGATGCTTACCTCGGCACTTTGCCGCAAATCATAATTGAGGTGTAAGACGTCATGGAAAGGGTTGGGACCAACCGAAAAGCGAAGATCATTTTGTGGTGTTTCCACATCGGATAAAATATCCCCATCCAGATTCAAAAAATACTCATCGGCGACTTGATTGTAGGTCTTACTGGAAATGTCAAAACCCAAATTGCGCAGTCCCTGATGGTCGGCAAATAAACTTTCATTGACGGGATCCCAAGCATCAGTACCCAAATAGGATAGGGATAGGGTGGAATCAAGTTCAACGACATTGACATAGAGACCAGGAGGGGTAGAGGCCCGGATCACCAATTCAACATCGTCGGAAGGAGCAAGTCCACCATTGATGACTTGAGCAATGAATCCATTCCAGTCGCCCAAAAAAGGTTGTGCATCTTCCCAGGCGGCATCCGCTGCGGTCGTATTTTCCCAGGGCGCCATATTGGGATAAACCGTGTTTGTGCCGGTCAGGACAAAGGCCACATATTCCAGATGAGTGAAAAATTCGTCAAAACTAGTCAGTGCACAGCTACAGTAAACATTGGGCTGTTCGGTCATTAATTTGAGATTGCCGAGTCGAATTTCTATCTCGGAGAAATTCATATTGTAATTGGTCGTGACGGTAATCACGGTATCCGGGTCAATACAACTTTTGGCATCCTGGATATTTGAAAAAAAACAAAGCACCAACAGTAAAGTGGAGCACAAAAGAGAAGAATTAGTAAACATTTGCTTCATAAGTTCAATTTTTAAGGTGAATCAATGCTGCCTAAGATATCTCATATCTTGGCTGTCAAACCAATACACGTAAAGGAAGAGCCAATGGTTGGGTCCTAAGAAAAATTATTTTGAAAAAACTGAACTTTTTAGCGTCTTCAATCCTTCTTTTAACAAAATATAGAAACTCCTGTCCAGAAAAGTAGGAAGCGATTCTAGGCCAGTAAGACTAGAGGAATAAATATTGAAATGGGCTAGACCTGGCCAGCCGTGTTCGACCCTTAGCTGATGATCGAATAGAATCGTTTGACCCACTTGTAATACCAAATAATTACCCTACCAATGTTGTTTTGATCCAAGAAGTTTCAAGGAAGGCCTTGTCGTGCTCGTGCTCTTGTCCGGAAAGGCTAGAGGACGGAGAAGAAAAGGATTGGATTACGTATTCGCTTGAGTTGCGAATGAGAAAGTGTTAAAACCTGGAAAAACTTTGGAAACTTTAAAACTTGAAATAGTTTCCTTCGTTTATTTAGTATATTTTTGCGACAAATAACAAATGTTGGATGGAACAAAAACAGAGAGTTTTAAATAAAGTAGCAGAAATGTTTATGCGCTATGGCATCAAGAGTGTGACCATGGACGACATTTCTAGCAATTTAGGCATATCCAAAAAGACCCTTTATCAATATGTAGACAACAAAGCCGATCTTATTCAGCAAGTGTTTCAACAGCACATTGAAGATGAAACCATGGCCATGGAAATGCTGGTAAAAGAATCGAAAGATGCCATCGAAGAAATCCTCAATATTGCCAAATACATTACGAATCTACTGCGGATGATGTCCCCCAACACCTTATACGATTTGAGAAAATATTACAGAGAAATTTGGGATTTGATGCAAGGCTTGCACCAAAAGCAGATTCATGGAGTCATCTACAACAATATTGAAAGGGGCGTCAATGAGGCTTTGTATCGAGCAGATATTGACGCAGATATCATTTCAAAACTCTACGTGAGTTGCAATACCATCATTGTCGACGAAAATTTTTTCCCACTCAAACAATACAATACGGAACGCTTATTTCTGGAGCACATCAAATACCACATTTTTGGCATCGCGTCTAAAAAGGGATTGAGATTACTGGATAAATATACAAAAAATAAGAAATGAGAAACTTCGCACTTATTCTACTATGCTGTGCATTCTTTTCCATCGAGTTAGTGGCTCAAGAGGTCAATACTTACACCCTTGAACAGGCGATCAAATATGCACAAAAGCACCATTTGAGTATCCAAAATTCTAAATACGATATTGAGGATGCAGAGGGACAAATCGTCGAGCGTCGAGCTTTTGGAATTCCTCAGGTCAATGGTGAAATTGGCTATGATTATTACTTCCAAGTTCCCACTTCCGTCTTACCTTCTCAATTTGAAGACATCATTCGTGCGGGCAATGGTGGTGAACTCCCCCCCGATTACTCCCCTCGTGCTCAATTTTTATTTAGAAATAATTTCAATTTAGGATTGTCATTCAATGCCATGGTTTTTGACGGCAGTTACTTTGCTGGATTGAGGGCGGCCAGAGTATTCAAAGATTATGTGGGCCAGCAACTTATCACTAAGGAGAGAGAGGTGGCCAACCAAGTCATCGAAGCTTATTTGCCCGCATTATTGATCGTAGAAAATGATTTGATCCTGGATAAAAATATAACCAACCTAGAAAAGATGCTCGTGGAAATGCGCGAGACTTACAAGGCTGGTTTTATTGAACAACTGGATGTAGATCGTATGGAACTCTCCCTGGCCAACCTAAAAGTGGAGAAGGAAATCCTAATGCGTCACAATGTACTGGCGAGCAAGGTTCTCAGGGGTAGTGTGGG